>CAZPXJ010000085.1:0-12342 GCA_964590855.1 uncultured archaeon | reverse complement strand
GTCAGATGGAAGAATATGAACTCTATTGGATGCATGATGCAAACTTCATTAATTCAAGCTATCTTTATGCAGGAAAATGGAATCAAGAATTAGGTTTAGATCTAGGGATGGATGACCTCTTCATAACTTTATCTCTTGCAGGACAACCAAGGGACCCATTCCATATGCAAGAAATGTTTGTTGAACCTATAACAGGAAACGTTGTGGATAGAAGAGACAGGGTTCAATATAACACAATAGCAACTGATTATTTTGAATACTATGAATATCTTGACCCATTCAAGTACGGTTTGAATGATCCAGGTTTTGATCCTAAATTAGATTTGGAACCGTTCAATTGGTATCCAAATTGGCATACAACATTCCCAGGTATGACTGGAAACATGGGAACACTCTTCTGGCAAGAAGACGTTCATCGTGCAACAGCAGTATTTTATGACGACATCAAAGAACTTTTCCTTGACCGAATCAGTGCAGCTGACGCTCTCAGAACAGCGGGAGCATTTAGCGCAATGTTCTTAGTCACTGTGGGATTTGTTGTTACATCTGTAGTCTTACAGAGAACTAAACCAAAAGAAGAATTGTAAATTCTTCTTCTTACTTTTCTTTATTTTTTCTTTTCTGATAGAGTTTCTTCTACATTCAAAAGTTGAATAGTATGAGTCTTTCCTGATATCCCAACTAATGAACCTGCAATAATAACAACATTATCCTTCTTCTCAAGATAATTCTGCTGGTGCATCTCATTTATTACACTATAAACTATAAGCTCAAAGTCATCTTCAAATTCATGTAAGAAAGGTTTAACGCCCCAATACAATCTAGTGATGCGTTTAGTATCCTGATTAGGTGTAACTGCAAAGATGGGTATTTTTTGTCTGTTTCTTGAAGCCATACTTGCAGAATAACCTGTTCGAGTTAAAGCAATTATTGCTTTTGCAGACATCCTATCAGCTAAACGGACAGCAGAAATGCCAATTTCCTTTCCAATATTTACTGATTTACCAGTTGTTGCAGGCACATGAACCGACATACTTTTTTCAGCTTCATAGATAATCTCTTTCATTATCTTAAGAACTTGTAGGGGGTGCGTTCCAGTAGCTGTTTCAGCTGATAACATAAGAGCATCTGCTCCATCAAATACTGCATGAGCTACATCACTGGCTTCAGCTCTTGTAGGGAGAGACTCTTTGGTCATTGATTCTAACATTTGGGTTGCTACGATGATAGGTTTGGCATGAAATATACCCAACATAATTAATTCTTTCTGCAAAACTGGTACTCTCGCTGGACCTACTTCAATAGCAAGATCTCCTCTAGCAACCATCAATCCATTGCTATATTTAATTATTTCTCGAATATTTTCTAGAGGATCTCTATGTTCTATCTTAGCAATAAGAGGGATGTTTTTATTTGTACATGATTCAACAATCTGTTTGATTTTCTTGAGATCATCTACACTTCGAACAAATGAGATAAAAAGTAAATCAGTTTCAAGCTCACATGCTTTTTCTAGATCTTTTACATCCTTTGGTGTAGGTACTCTAAGTGATAGATTAGTTTCGGGAAGATTCACGCCTTTTCTAGAAGAAATTTCACCTCCGTCAATAACTGTACATTCCACATCTTTCCCCTTGATTTCATCTATCTTCAGTTTTACAAGACCATCATTAATGAAAATCGAGTTTCCAGTAGTTACTTCGTTGGAAAAAGTAGGATAATTCACTGGAAGTAGGATTTTACTCCCCTCAACATCTCTCGAAGTCATAGTAACCTTTTCATTATTCTGAAGTATAATTTTCTTTTTGAAATTTCCGAGTCTGATCTTGGGCCCGCTTATATCTATTCCAATAGCGATATCATCACTTATATTCCTGATAGAAGTAAAGATTTTCTCGTGACTTTGATGATCACCATGCGAGAAATTTAAACGTGCAACATCCATTCCAGAATCTATCATTTTTCTAAGAATATCTTCAGAATTAGAAGCGGGACCAATTGTGCTTACTATTTTTGTAAATCTCAATGTTATCAAATAGAAATAGATGAAATCACATTAAAATGTTTAGGGAACCTCTTACGAAACGATTAAAAGTAAGCATACAATATAGGAAAGTGTATGGAATCGAGTACTCCAAAATCAATTTCTGTAAAAGCAAAAACAGTCATACCCGAGGTTGCAGAATTACCTAAGTATGATTTTGAAGATATGATAATTGAACACTACAAAAGATTTCCTCGAACAGCTGAAATGGTTGAAAGACCAAGATTCGTTCGAGCAATACAACAACCGTTCAGAAGATTTTATCTCTTACCTTTTGCATTATTTGGTTTAAAATTAAATACAATACTGTCAGTACGATGGAAGGATTTTTTTAAACTATTTATTTATGTAACAATCTTATTCATTCCAACGATTATATTCACAATAATACCTTTAGAAAAAGCATTTACTGAAAATCCAGATTTAATAGATACAGGCGCCAATGTTACTCTCCGTTGGATTACAGACATATTATTCAATGTTGGAACGCCAATTTTAATCGCAGTTCTACTCTCATTATTTTACCTAAAATACACTCATGATGGGTTCTTAAGTTTAGTTCAGGCTAAAAGAGTAGAATTCGTTGAAAAACCTGTAAGAGAATATTATACAAAATACTATGACAGACCTCTCCCACGCAATCCAATAATCATTCTAGCATCATTAGCTGGTGGAATCGGGGTACAAATCCCTATCCTGCAAACAGCAATTACAGAAGGATATACTGCAGCAGCAGCTTTTGGAATTATAGCCTGTATATTCAACCCTTTATTATTCTATATATTCTTTGTAGCAACATATTACATGATACTCAATACTAGAATATATGCAAAAACTTTGAAACCATTTAAAGATCGGATGAATATCTATCTCAATGAATATGGTACTTTGTTAAGAAGAGACAATTATGATATGATTTGGTCATTAGGAGACAAATGGTCAAGAGGAAGATCAATAACACAGTTGGAGAATATACCAACAGCAGGGATAATTTCCACCCTTATAATAATCATTGCAATGGGAATGGGGAATGCAAACGAATTAATATATGGTATAAGAGGAGAGATGCCTTCCCATAGTATTGATTTCTTATTCCTTAATTCAGGACAACCTATGACTATACTTGTTGTTACGCTCGCAGCAATTGCTGCTGCCTTAATGGTACTACTAATCTTTATCCCATTAATTGCATTTAATAGTAAGGCGAAAAAATTCAAAGTCAAGGCGCTTATGGAACTCGACAATTACATTTTTGCTAATGTGGTTGAATTTGGTGAAAAATATTCAGAGGAAGCAAAACAAGAAAGTGTTCAGATGTTACAATTGAGAGAATATGTTGCATCAATGAGAACTTTTCCAATATCAACCCAAAAGATATTCAGAACTATAATGGCAATTGCTTTGTGGGTGATCAATATTTTCAAAATAATAAAATCTGTAGGAGCAGTGTGAATAGATGTCTTGGCTTAAGAAAAAACTATTTAAAAAGAAGATATCAATCTCTGTAATTGGAGTAGGTAACGCAGGGTGTAGAATAGGCGATAAACTAATTCAGCATCTAAAAGAAAGCAGGATTACAGTCAAATCATTGGCTATAAATCATACAGACAATTTTTCTCCAAAAGTAAGCAATTTCTCAGAACATTATTGGTTTGGTTCAAAAGACGCTGTATCATCCAATTATGAGTTTGAAGAAGCTTTCACAAAGCTAACAAAGAATGAAGAGCAGCTAATAGATTGTGTAGATAAAGTTCTTTTCTACAAAAAACAAGATAAGCAGGATGAAGATAATCCAGCACTACATTTGATAATGGCAAGTGGAGGAGGAACTGGTAGTGCTGGAGCTATGAAAATCAGCAAAATCATTGCAGAAATAACTGGTGTGGCACCTACTGTAATCTTCGTCATTCCTGAGAAGAACGAACCTTCTTTAGTTCAATATAATTCAGCAAGAGCTCTTTATTATCTGGGATTTGACTTTCAAGGACCCAATTGTCCGATCATTCTTTTTGACAATGATAAATTATTGAATCTATTCAAGGAAGAGTGCATTGAAGATGCTCTTGATAAGAGTAATGAGTTTTTAGCAGACTCATTAACTACTACTATTCTTGCAGCCTTACAAGAAAGTAATCATGAAGAATTCAATGCCGATCTATCAGATTTCTTCAATTCATTTACTGAAGAAGCAAGAGGTTTAGGAGTGATAGTCTCTCTTGACAGAGAATTTGAGTCTCTAGAGAAAGCTCAAAGCATAAGATTCTCCGACTTATTTTTCAATGAGTTAGATGAAAGTTCAAGCTTAACTGCTGACGTTACACATGCTAAGCTAGGTTTCTTAACAATATCATCACCAACTACTTATCAATCCACTTTTGAAACAAGAAAAATAGTCAAGAGGTTTGAAAGAGGAGTCATCAAAGCATCTCTAAACTCTATAGATGAGCCATTTCTGACCATTCGAGGAGTTCTAACAGGAATCCATCCAGACCATGTTGATAGATTCTGGGAAGTATTAGAGAAAGGTAGAGACAGCAGGAAGCAAATACTAGAAACTGAGGAAAAGATCAAACAAGCATACATACAACTGGAATAGAAAACATTTCCAGTTTTTCCTTCTCTTTTTTTATGAAACCAAACCAATATAAAGATACAAACTTTACATCATTTGAATATAATGAGTGCTACTCAAGATTGTCCTTCGTGCTTTAGGAAAATAAAAACATCTTCAAGATTCTGCAAATATTGTGGGTCCACTTTAAAATTATGTCCTGAATGTTCAACAATAAATAAAGAAAAAGATGCATATTGCGGTGAATGCGGAGCAGACATAAGGACGATTGAAGTAGCGGAGAGTTATAGAGATAAAACTGATACAGAAAGGAAAGCTAGAGAAGAGTTTTTGGAAGATGAATTACTTGACCAAAAGAAACAAAAATTAGTTATGTGGCCTCCAACAGCAGATTCTAGATACCATTTTCAGACAAGTTCACGACCTAGCCCTAGATTAACTCCTTATACAGAGTTTCTTGACAAAGAACCAACCTATCAACCTCCAAAGCTGGATTACACCTACAACAAAGTGCGTGCGCTAGGATTTTTAGGTGGTCCTTTACCTACTTCAAACGTTTTGAGTTCTGTTGTGGAAGCTTTTGGTATAGCTTTAGCTCTAATAGCGTTCGGAATTATTATTTTCTCCATTGGAATGGCATTCTTTGAATACCTAATCTTCCCAATTATAGCTGGAGTACTTGGTGGAGCATTTCTTTTATCCGCACCGTTTTTTGGTATCTACTATGTTAGTTCAGACTGGCTATATAGAACGTTTGAGATAAAGCGACCAGTTAGATTGATGACAATCATCTGGAATTACACTTTAGGATCATTAATATTTTCACTCCTAGGGTTGATGTTAGCACCTATTTTTATACAAGGTGGTGCTTTGGGAATCACCCTTTCAGTAATTGGAGGAATTGTCTATCTTATGGGTTTAATAGTTGTACCGTTGAAAGCGTATCTAGCTGATTTAGTATATGTGAAAGCAGCTGTAAATACAAAAAATGCTGAATCAGAAAAAAATAAGAAAAATGTGGAGAAATAGTTGTTTTTTCAATTTCTCCTGTTAAGTTTCTTTGGGAGCTAATTTAGCCATAGTTGCAGAATCATCAGTTTCAATGATACCATTATTTCTTAGATCATGTAGAGCTTTAATTATAGCAGCTGGAGAGAATCCTGTTGTCTTTACAAGTTCGTCTCTTGTCCATTCTTCCTTATTAACTCCTTGGAGAAGTAAGAGAATTTTTGTATGAGGAGTAGCTGCAAAAACCTTCTCAAACAGGATTGTATATATTTCAAGTAATTCTTGTATATTGAGTTCTTCATCTCTTTCTTGTGTCATCTCTTCGTACATTTTACGCAATCCAGAGAGTTGACTTTCAACATTTTCAAGTTGGGTCTTGTATGAATTTGCTTCCTTAAGAGCTTCTTCAGCTTTGGAGTCTTTTGTTTCATACTCTTGTTTCAACTGGGTGAATTTACTTTCAATTTCTTTTAATTTAGATTTTAAGTCATTATTCTCCTTAACTATATCATCAGAAAAGTTGGAAAGTCGAGTTAGAACAGCGGGTAATTCTGCAAATTTGTCCTTTATGAGTGCATAAAGATCGATAAACTCTTCCAAAGGTGTTTTATCTGTCTCAGACATATTGTTTGACTCTTTTGTTTTCAATAATATTAATCTTGTGACGAAGGTATTAGCAACATTGGCAAAAACTTATTATCCTATCACTCAAATCCTCTTCATCATGGATGCAATTATCCTTTGTGGGGGTCTCGGAACACGTATCAGAACTGTAACCAAAGACAGTTACCCTAAAGCTATGGTACAGATTGTTGGAAGGACCATTTTAGAATGGGAATTGGCTTGGTTAAAGAAACATGGCATAAATCATGCTGTTTTAGCAGTTAGGCATCTTGCAGCTTACATAGAAGAGCAATTTGGTAATACCTATGAAACAGGTTATGGGGATATTAATGTAAGTTACAGCAAAGAACAAAAAAAACTAGGTTCGGGAGGAGCTGTTAAACATGCTAGAAGTCATATTTCCGGTTCAGATGTTCTTATTATGAATGGAGATATTATCACTAATTTCAATCTAAAAGAAATGATTGATAGATATAAGAAAGATCAGAAGCTAGGATCAATTGCAGTGGCCAAGATGAGAAGTCCATTTGGTATAGTTGAAACAACAGAAGATGATGCCATTCAAGAGTTCAAAGAGAAACCTATTCTCAACCACTGGATACATGCTGGTGTAGACATTTTTTCAGAAGATGTGCTAGATAGATTTCCAGACAAAGGACAGATGGAAGAAACAATATTTGTAAAACTAGCACAAGAAAATCAACTAAAAGCATACAGAATTGATACAAAGTTCTTCTGGAGAAGTATTGACAATCCTAAGGACGTTCAAGAAACAGAGAGAGAGTGGAAGGGGCTCGAACTAAAGGTTTAGATTGGAAGTAGAAGGGTCCCAGTCAAACCTTTTTTGAATAAAGGGGATTTCAAAACCTAGATTTAAGTAAAGTTGTTCAGCTCCTGAATTGTTTTGAGCTTGTAAACAAAACTGAATATTAGGGGAAGTATCTAACCTACTTGACATGTAATTTGACATAACTTTGGTAGCATAACCTTGTCTTCTAAATCGTTTCTTTGTTCCAACTCCATAAAAACCAACATAGTTTTCATGCTCAAAAGCACAGAAACAACAAATATCTTTACCAAACTTTCTTCCAACATAGAATTCTATTCCATAATCCAACTGTGCTTCAACCATTGCCACAATGTATTTTCGCAGATGAGGGGGATAGCTAAATGAATCAAAAAACGTATCTACCCAACGATTTGAAGTCTTCAATGTGAGCAAATCAAGTTCAAGTTCATCATCAGTAATGAGTTTGGATTGTTTATCACTTGACCAAGCCATCAAGGATGTATCTATAGGATATTGGATAAAATTCTGCTTTCTGAGAAGCTTAGAGTTTCGTCTGAAGCTATCGTTGTAAAAAACCTTGACAACAAAATATTCTTCTCCATTATTGAAGTAGGAAAAAGCAAATTTCAAGAAATCTTCGTATTCAATATCGCCTTGATGTGTTGGGGAGATATAACTATAAGTCTCTATAGACTTGTTTTTGACAAAATAACCTAAATCATTTTTCAGTACTTCTGAGTTGGGCATATAATAATAAAATTTATACTCATTGAGTTCTAGGAGTTCTCTCAATTGTGTATCCTCAGAAGTATATGACATAGGTAATAATCGATTTGAGAGCACTAAAATAAAGCTTGTCTTGTGAGCTGGGAAATAATACGTGAGCAAAAAAGATTTAAAGAACAACTTTTTCTGAAGATTGAAAGATATGAGTTTCAGAAACAATCAAGAAACAAAAAAAGAATTTTACAAACAACTCTTCAAAGGAGTTGGAGGAGCAGCCATATTACTGATTTTACTAGGTTTCTGGTTAGGCTGGGATGGTTTCTATGTATGGTTTTATAATAGTGTAGCTCATATTCCTCTTGAGGAGAGAGTTGGAGATCCGTTATTACTTGGGTGGCTACTAATTCTGTTTCCATTATTAGCTTGCGGAATTTCAATGGTTGTAAGTGGAGGATTTAAAGCTTACAGGTTAGCAGTTCCACCAAAACCAAAGGATGATTAGAACAACAAGGTTCAATCAAAAGAGTAAAATGGATTTTGTTATTTTCCTATATGATGACAGAATATATTGAGAAAAATTTAGGAATCAATAGCTTATGTTTTGGTTGTGGAGAAGAAAATCCTATAGGTGCTAAGCTTTCATTCTACAAGATATCAGATAAATCAGTAGGATCTACCTTTGATGTCCCCAAAACTTGGGGAGGATGGGGAAGAATCGTTCATGGAGGACTTCAGACAGTTCTGATGGATGAAGTAGCGGGATGGACAGTAATTACTTTACTAAAAGAAGCTTGTTTAACTATAAAAATGGAAATGCAGTTCTTAAGTCCTCTATATGTAGAGGAGAAGGTAGAGATTATTGGAGAGATTATCGAAAACAAAGAGAAGGATATTCTAGTAAGAAGTTCTATAAAGAATAGCGAAGGTAAGGTCTGTACTCAAGGACAATTTACATTTAGAAAAGTTACAAAAGAAAAAATAGAACAGTTAGCAGATATTATGTTTAACAACTAGTATGTTCAATAGCATCAACTGGACATGCCCCTACACATGCGCAGCATTCGATACAGTCATCCACATTATTAGCAAAGGATTTGTTATCTATTAATTCAAACACATCCGAAGGGCAGACTTCAACACATTCTCCTGCTCCAACACATTTGTCGTGATCAATTTTTATTACCCAATCATCTGAAGTGAATTCTTTAATTACCATTATAATCAAAATGTATAACGTTTACTCTCTTTTATACTTTATCCCGACTTTCAGTTAGCAAAACCAGCAAACATCCAACCCCTAGAAAAATTAATTATCTCGAAGATATTCTGTTACATATGTCATTTGAAGGAAAGACGATAATTGTTACTGGTGCTAGTTCAGGTATTGGTTTGGCAACTGTAAGAGCTTTCAGAAAATTAAAAGCAGATGTTTTGATGGTTGCACGTTCAGAAGCAAGAATGAAAGAAATTTCAGAGGAAATAGGGGCTAGATTTATTGCTATAGACATCACTGATGACGGAGCAGCTGAGAGGGTTATCGGAGAGGCTGTGATGGAATCAGGTAAAATCGATGTATTAGTTAACTCAGCAGGTATCATCCGTACTGGAAATATCATGAATACACCACTTCACGAATTCGATTATATGATGGATATTAATCTGAGATCTGTCTTTCTATTAATGCAAACAGCTTTACCTTTCCTTAAAGAGAGTAAAGGAAATGTGGTAAATGTTTCAAGTGTTACTGGAGTTAGAGCTTTTCCAAATATCTTAGCATATTGTGTGAGTAAAGCTGGCCTTGATCATCTAACAAGATGCTCAGCTTTGGAACTAGCCGAATTTGGTGTTAGAGTTAATGCTGTTAACCCTGGGGTTGTTGTAACAAGTTTGCACAAAGAAAGCGGTATGAGTGATACAAGATATGAAGAATTTCTTGAACACAGCAAAACTACTCACCCTCTTGGAAGAGTAGGTACTCCAGATGAGATAGCAGATTTGATTTTATTCCTTGCATCAGATAAAGCACTATGGATAACTGGTGAAACTGTTAGTATCGATGGAGGAAGGTTTCTAACTTGTTTACGTTAGATGTTATACTTCTCCCCTAGTTTCGATAAAATCACATCTCCATGGAAATTACTGAAATCAGCTGGTTTCTCGGTATGAATTGGCATAACACGCAGAGGATTGAGTTTCTTGATCATTTCTTGGATATCATAACCTGAAGCATGACCTGAGCAGTGGAGTTGTTTATATGGATAAAGTCCAAAATACTTCAACCAGTTGTCAACCTTTCTTTGATCTAATTCCATTTCCTCATCAATAGGTTCAGTTACAGAACGGATGTATATAGAATCTTCTGGAGGTTGAATATCAAAGAGATATTTCAATTCAGCAAAATCACATCTGAAGATATACTTATCTGGATTTTCGCTAATATCTGCAGCTGTAATACTATTGTCATGCGCTATAAACTCATTTTCCCAAGATTGATAATCTTGCATTTGAATCTCGATTGGATAATTCATGTCATTAAGAACCCCCCAACCTTTTTTTGGTATGAATATTCCTACTTCATCTAATCGGGGGATGTTTGTTACACCTTTTTCTTCAAGTTTCTTTAGTACGTAAGCTTGTCTTAAACTAATAACTAGAGAACGATCAGTATTTTTAGCTGCTTCTATAAAGGATCTCATTCGGTCTAAATCTCTTACTGGGAAGTTAACAATTACTAAACCATTGATTCCATCAATTAATGGAAAGAGCGCTTGTTGTAAGTCTAGCTCTCCAAAGGTGGTCGGTTCATCAATATTTGTACCCTCGCTAATTACTAATACTGGATCAAATGAAGCAGCTTTTTCTACAAAGAAATCGCTGAAATTCCCTGATCTTCCATGAAATCTAATATCGCCAGTATAGACAATATTACCTTCAGAAGTTTCAATCACAAAGGAATTAGCACCAGGAACAGAGTGATCTACAGGAAAAGGATGAAGAGTGAAATCATCAATTTTGAAAGAAGGTTTGAAATTAATTAATTCTCGAGGGATTATAGAGTCTCGTACCTTAACCATCTTTGTAGGATCTCTTTTGCCAGGTCTAAATTTGAAAGTCTCTTTAATACGAGTATATTCGTGAAAACCCCAAGAAGTATCCTCAAAAGTCTCTAAAATACCTTGACAACCAGTGGAACAGTAAATAGGGATATCAGGTCTGAGATAGGAAACAAATCCAGCATGATCTAAATGAGGATGAGATAATACAACTCCATCATATTTTGCTTCCTTACTACTCTCTCTAAATCTTTTTTCATAATCTTGACGGTAGAGACCTGTTAAATCAGGAAGTAATCCAAGATTCATGTAATCTTTAACGAAACTCCATCTTCTAGGTTGTAGATAAGGAGAAAAGTATTCACCAAATTTACCGAAACTTAAACCAAAATCAAAGAAAAGTTTGGTGGAACCATCTTCTATGAGAATTTTATTCCCACCTATTTCCCCGACAGCTCCATGTAGTGTAACAGAAGTCATTCGATTATATATAGATGTTTTACGTTTTAAAATCTGTGGACAGAAAATGACAGAAAAAAAGAAGGAGTTCTAGTTATTTTCTAGAAACTACAATCTCAAGTACATCTTTATCTGCAAGTTCATGTTCTAAACCAACATGTTGACCTTCGTGTTCAACAGATGTACCCCATACTCTACCATATCTGAAGTTTTGAAGAAAACTTGTATGAATCCTTTTGGTAACGTCAGCCACAGTTGTACCTTCAGCAACTACAAAGGGTTTATTCACCACTTTTCCACCTGGTTTCTTAGTATAGATTCTCAGGACTTCGAGTTGTCTGAAGAGAACTTCCTTTAATTTCTTAAGAGATTCTTCATCTTTGATGGTAATAGGACATATAGGAAAATCTGTTTTAGTAAGAAGCTCCTGGTAACGTTCTTTAGAACCAGGTAAATCTCCTTTTGTTGCAATTATACTTATTTTGTATGGAGTCTCACCATCTACAATCAAATTCGAATCTGTCAGCTGTTTCATGAGAAAATTCCATTGCCTATCTATATCCATAGATAGATCAATAACCATCATTATAGCATCACTAGTTCTAGTTACTCTAACAATTTGCTTACTAATGTTCCAATCTTCTCTGAAATCTAAGAACCCAGGTAAATCAACAATCTGAATACGAACATCTTCATATTCGCAAGTCCCAGCAAGAGCTTCTCGAGTTGTGTGGAGGTAAGCTCCTGTTTTGACATCAGTATTGGTTATGGCATTCATCAGAGTGCTTTTACCAACATTGGAAAGACCAAAGAGAGCAATACGTCCATCTCCTGAAATGGGTATATGGAAAGGGTCATACTGTCTTCCCTTGACTTTGGGTTTAGCTTTAATTTCAGCTATCATGCTTTCCAGTTCTTGAACCTGGATCTTGAAAACACCTAGTTTATCGAGTTTTTTAGTACGAATATCTTCGATAATGTCCTCTAACTCTGAAACTAATTCTTCTCCTTCAAGATTTCTTATTCTTCTTGCGATATTGAATCTATACCATTTGAGTTTGGTATA
>CAZPXJ010000084.1:0-12551 GCA_964590855.1 uncultured archaeon | reverse complement strand
TCCTACTTTCTACCTTTAAGTTGTTAATCAGATACCAGAACCATTCTTTCCCTTCCTGAATTCTTTTTCTATTATTAGCATCAAAAACAAAAAGTATACCGTAACTGTTTGTAGCATAATTCAACCAAAATTGACGTCTTAATATTTCATGACCACCAACATCGAAAATTTTGAGACGACAATCACCAACAGTATAAACCTCAAAATTTATACCTAATGTAGGGGCTGTGTTGTCTACGAATTCTCCTCTAACTAATCTTAGAGCAAGAGAAGTTTTTCCAGCATTGTCTAATCCTAAGAGTATGACTGGAACACCTTTTTTGTTAAAATTTAAATCGGACATTTTATCACCATTTTATTATATTGAAGTCTTAAATTGAAATTACATTAATTACTATAATCATGATTCTCCCTCTTCATCCACAAAAACAATTTCTCTAAAATATGCTAGATCTTGTTTAGTCATTCTATTCGGGTATTCGAACCTATTTAGATATTCTCTAAATCTCTTATCAATAGATTTGTTTGGTATAAGAAATTCAGTCTTACTATTGGGAAAAATAACTGCAACAAGATAATATTGTCTTCCTTTCATTCTTGGATCTAATTGAATATCATCTTTTCCAAAGAAAGCAAATATTATTGCCCTATAGTTAGGTATTTTAGGAGCAGGAATTGGTCCAAACACTCCTGTTATCTGACTATTTCCTTGTGCTATGCTTGTGTAACACATAGTTGAGAAGTAATCAGCTTCTAGATCTATGTTTCGAAGATCCTCTTTTATTAATTCTCCTCCAAAAGCTGCAAAACGGAATAAAGCTGCTCCCACGTTATCTTCATCTGCAATAACTTTTCTAAGATTAGTAATTTCCTCTGTTTGTCTCAAACTGTAACTTGCATCATTTAATGTAAGAATCAAAGTGATTTCATCATCTTCTGTAACTTGTGTAATTGATGCAAAGCAAGGAAATTCTGACCCATCTCTACGTCTAAGATAGTAAATTTTTCCATCCATAATCCTACCTTCTAGGATGAGAAATGAGAATTCTGGAAAGATTTGGTTCATTAACAGCGAAGAAGATCTTAATTCTTCTAAACTATAACCAGTCATCATCTCAAACATTTGATTAACAAATACTACAATACCACGTTTGTTTATTGAAATAACTCCGGAAGGACTGCTATTTAAAATCTTGATAGTCTCTTTAGCTTGAAAATCTAACTGATCCTTTAAGTAAGCATTTTTTAGAGCTAAGATTAAGATTGGTCTTAATCTATTCAAGTCTCTTAGAATCAAATCTAAATCAGAAGTCAGTTGTTTAATAGGAATTTCAATCAAATATCTGATGCTTTTGGATAGTTTGAATGGAAAAACTATTGTGGTAATGTTCTTACGAAGAGAGATTGCTCTTTTTTTGATTCCTGGTTTATTAATTTGTTTCAGTCTTGTTGATAATTGGTCATCGCGAATAGCTTTGGCATCAAGAATTCCGTTTATTTTTCTATAGAAGATGATATTCTTTTCATAGTCGTTATAATAATAAAAGCAAGCATCTTCTTCATGAAAAGCTGTGGATAAATACTCAATCAACTTATTAACAACAGCTGGAATTGTATTAGCATTCACTAAACAATCTGCAATATTTGATAAACAAGAATTACCGGTATTCAAATCGTTTTCTTTGTCAGAATCAAAAAGAAGCAATTCTTGTTTTTTCATCATTATACCCTGTTCCGTTTGAGTGATTGATTTGTTATCATTTCTTACAATGATTTTTTGATTTAAGAATGAATGATACATACGAATCATCATTTCTTCTCAATCAAAATATCTCTATTCTATTTATTATCAGTGTTGAAAAGATAATGTAAAATTATAGAAAGAAATAGAAAAAAGAACTATGGAAGAAAAGTTTTTTCTAGATATTCTCTGATTTTTGTTACAAGAACATTTCTTCGAACTGGTTTGATTAAAGCTTCTTTTGCACCTGCCTTAAGAATTTCATGTGTTCTGGATGAGTAAGCTGTTATTGCTAAAATTACAGCATTCGAATCATGTTTTAGAATCTCTCTGGTTGCATCAATGCCATCCATAACTGGCATAAGAATATCCATGTAGACAAAATCAGGTTTTTCATCTAGATAGATCTGAATAGCTTCTTTACCATTCTTAGCTTGTAGAACTCTGAATTCGCTAAGCATATGTGACATAACCATTCTTAAATCATCATTGTCATCTACTACTAAGATGGTAAACATCACACATCACTATAATATACACATATATCATTTGAGACATTTATACTTTGTGCTTTCTTTTTCAATTGAATTATTTCTATAAAAAGTTCTCCAAATTGATCTAGCCTTGTTTCTGAAATCGAAAAAAGTGTGACTTTCCAATTTTGCGTTACATTAGTAGTTTTTCTTAGCTTCAATTCTACGCTATCTGGATTTTTGAACAACGCACGTGAAAATCCCTCCTTATACGACGTTTAAACGACTTCTGGTATGTTTAGCCAAGTTTCATAACGTGCTCAAGTCATTCTCGAAATAGAAACATAATAGAAAAATATGGAAAAATTTCTTATATAATAAACACATATGTATATGTTAACCTATCTATAGTACTGATGGTATGCGGGGTTCGTTTACTTAGAAAAAAAGTGGATAAAAATGGATGTTGAGAGCATTACAGCTCAAGAACTTCTTGATATTGCTGAATTTATATATTTGAGAATTGATACATCTGAGAATGTTACTTTAATCAATCGAAAAGGTTGCGAAATTTTTGAATACGAAGAATCTGAAATGCTAGGAAAAAATTACTTCGACAATTTTCTACCTAAAGAGAGTGTAAAAGATATGAAGAGAGTTTTTTCTAAGAGTATCAAAAATGGAATGACAAAGAAAACGGTAGATGTAAGCACAATTGTTACAAAGAGTGGAAAAGAAAAAATCATTGGTTGGCAGAATTCCTTTTTGAAGGATGAAAATGGTAAAATTTCAGGTTTATTAAGTGTAGGTATAGACCTTACTGAGATTACAAGACTAGAAGAAGAACTGAAAGAAAGTAGCAATATGCTTAGTTCAATAATTAAAAATTCTCCTTATGGTTTCGTAGCTTTTAAAGACGATGATAGCATTATCATTACCAATCCTGCTCTTCGAGAAATGCTAGGATACTATGAGGATGAATTGAAGGAGAAAACTATGCTAGGAGTTACTCATCCAGAAGATAAAGAGATGAGTATTAAAATATATGAACAAGCTGTTCAAGATCAACAGAAAACCGTTTCTTATGAAAAGCGATATGTCAAGAAAGATGGTTCTATTTTACATGCTCAAGTAACAACCTGGGGAACCTATGATGATGAAGGGAAGCTAATATATAATTTTAGTTCCATTGTTGATATAGGTGAGAGAATTAAGTTCGAAAAGGAAAGAGAAGAACAGATAAAGAAAATTAAACTGGAAAGAGATAAATCGCAAAGCTTCTTGGATGTTGCAAAAGTCATTCTTTTAGCATTAAATGAAGAAGGAGAAATTTCGCTGATTAATAAGAAAGGATGTGAATTACTAAATTGTAATCAAGAAGAATTGATTGGTTTAAACTGGTTTGAAAACTTTGTTCCAAAAAGAGTAAGAGAAGAAATTAAGGCAGGATTTAACAATCTACTAGCCGGAAAATTGGTAAGTTTTGAATATCATGAATATCCATTACAAACAAAAGATGGAAAAGAAAGGCTAATTGCTTGGAATAATAGTCTCCTGAAGGATAATAATGGAAACATCTATGGCACACTAAGTTCAGGTACAGATATAACTGAACAAAAACAAACTAAAATCGAGTTATTGAAGCAAGACCAATTGCTTAAATCCACTTTTAATAGTTCATTTTCTCTTCAAGTAATATTACACTCTGATGGTAAACTAATTCAAGCTAATCTGACTGCACTCGATTTTGCTGGGGTTAAACAGGAAAATGTTGTAGGAGAGTTTATTTGGGAAACTTATTGGTGGTCACATTCAAACGTAGAAAAAGAAAAATTCAGACAACTTGTTTTAGAAGCTGCTGATGGAAATAAGGCATTAAATACAGTCACACAAATTAATGTTGATAAGGAAATTCGTCATCTCTTATCAACAGCTAGACCTATTTATGATCAAGATAATAAAGTAAAATATATTATTGTTGAAGGAATAGATGTTTCTGATCTCATTTCTGCTGAACAATCCATAATAGAGAGTGAAATCAGATTAAGAAGCATTTTCAACCACTCTAATGACGGATATTTGCTTATTTCTTTAGATGGATTGATTCAAGAGATTAATCCTAGGATAGTAGATTTGATTGGATATGATGAAGAAGAAATAATCAATAGTTCTGTTATTAAGTACCATACGACAGATTATACTTCACTAGCAAACAATAAATTGAAAGAAGTTGATGAAATAGGTTTCGTTTATTATAAGGCTCAAATTCAAAGAAAAGATGGTACAGATTTTGTTGCTGACATTAATGCTATCAAGTTAAGGATTTTGGGAGATGAAGTAATATTTGCAATTGTAAGAGATATTACACAGGCTGAAACAGCTCAAGAACAAATAAGCACATCTGAATCTTTATACAAAGCTCTCTTTGAGAATACTGGTACAGGAATAATGTTATCTGAAGTAGATGATACAATTATTTTGACAAATCGGAGACTTCTTGAAATGAGTGGATTTACAGAAGATGAAGTTTTAGGTTCAAGTTGGTGGGATTTCGTTCCAGAAAATGAAAAAGAGAGATTAAAAGATTTAGTGAAAAACTGGGTGACAGGAGAAGAACCAATTTTAACAGCTGAAACACTGTACATTAATAAGCAAAAAGAAGAGAGAAGCATTTTGATCTCTGTTGGACGAATTCCCGATTCGACTCAAATTATAACATCATTTCATGATATTACTTTGGAGAGAAAACTTGAGAAGATTATAATAGCAAGTGAGGAGAGAATGAGAAATTTAGTAGAGAATGTACCTATTGCTATAGCTACTATGACACCTGATGGTGATATGCTTGAAACCAATCAAGCTTATTGTAATTTACTAGGGTATGAAACTAAAGAAGAACTCTTTCATACAAGCAAACCGTCTGATCATTGGATAAACTTGAAAGATAGAGAAAAGCTATACGCTATCTTGAAAAAGAAGAAAGACATTACTAATTTCGAAGTAAAAATACGGAAAAAGGATGGAACCCCTTTTTGGGGATCAATATCAGCTATCACTTACAAAGATATTTCTGGGGATATGATTAACTACCAGATTATTAGTGATATTACAAGTCAAGAGGATATAGAAAACGAATTACGACAAAAATTAATGAAATATAAATTGGAAGAAGCTAATCTTTACATGGTTGAAGAGGAGTTTGCTTATACTTCGAAGGAGATTTTTGAGGATATGCTAAAAATCGGATATGAAGGTGTAATAATATCAAGGGCAGCTGAAAACACATGGAAGGAGGACATAACAAGAAGTTTTTGTTTTTATAGATTAGGAGAAAAGGGTAAAGGTAAAATAATACCACCTAATCTCGAAACGATAGAATCTGTTATCGAAGAATTACCAAATCGGCAAATCATTTTACTAGATAGACTTGATTATCTTATACAGAAAAATGGTTTCGAAACAACCTTGTTTTTCATCTATAGATTAATGGATTTAGCCTTTCTCGCTAACCATATAATTCTCGTGTCAATAGATACATCAACTTTGAATGCACAAGAGAAAAACCTTCTTGGTAAAGAATTAAAGCATATTGAAGAGAAGGAGGAGCACCTAATTCCTGAAGATCTATTTGAAGTGCTTATGACAGTATATCAGAACAATGTGTCTGGTGGGAAACCAACAATATCTGAGATAATTGACGAACTCAAAATAAGTAGACCTACTGCAAGAAAACGAATCCAAGGTCTGATTGATGAAGGATTTGTGACTGAAACTGCTAAAGGTAGAAGTAAAGTATTGCAGGTAACTTTAAAAGGCAAATCTATGTTCTGATTTTTCTATTTTTTTCTATGTTTTGTTACATTGATTGCATAATCTAATTTAAAATAGAATCTCATGGTTTGTTAGGAGATGTGTGTGAGAAGAGTCTCATTACTACTCCAATGTAAAACAAACCAAAGGGTTATGGCTAAATGACAATACCATTGAGTAAGAAGAAACTGAAAGACGAGTTTCAAAGGTTAGAAGGGGCTAGCCGAATATGTGCTATTTGTAAGGACGAGGAGGAGAAACTCAATATTCTTTCTTCCTTCTTATTCTCTGGTTTGTCTATTAATGAGAAAACTATTTGTATTGTAGATAAGAACACCAAAGAAAGGATTTTGGAATTATCTTCTAATGACAGTTCACATTTAGGGAAAATCAACACACATCTAGAATTCATTATTGAGGAGGAAATATACCACCATAATAGTGATTTTGATCCTGCTAGGATTATTCAGTTAATCAAATATATAATTGAAAAAACTCCTAGAAATGAATATGAGGGTTTCAATATTATAACAGACCATTCGTGGATTTTCAAAAGAAAAATGGGAAGTCTAAGAATTAGTGATTATAAGGTATTACTTCATGATATTATAATAGAAAATGAATGTAAATCACTCTGTCTGTATGATGAGAGTTCTACAAACTCATCTATGCTATTAGATGCAATTCTATCACACCCACTATTAATTCTACAAAATAAAATTTGCAACAATATTCTCTATTATGACTCTAGTTTTCTGCAAAATCAAAGTGAATCTAAGTTTAGCCAAGAGCTCTATGAAACAATTACACACCATTTACTCAAATTTGACGCTTTTGATGATAAAAATGACTTAATTAGAGAAGAAACGCAAGAGCTTATCACCAAGAACAGAGAGAAATCAGATATTCTCTACAAAGATCTTTTTGAGAATACTGGTACAGCTATGATTCTAATCGAAGATGATATGACAATATCGTTAGCAAATTCTAAGTGTGAGCAACTTTTTGGATACTCAAAGAAAGAGATTCTAGGAAAGATAAAATGGACAGATTTCATAGTGAAAGAAGACTTAGCTCGAATGCTTGAATACAGAGATAAAAGAAGAAACCAAAAAGGATCTATACCAAACGATTACGAAGCAAGAGTAATTACCAAATCTGGTGAAATAAGAACAGTTGAATTGAATATATCAACTAACCCAGAAACAAATCTCACAATTGTTTCAATTAAGGATGTTACTGAACAACATCTGAATCACAAGCTTATTATAGAAAATGAAAAGCAATACCGCTCTATAGTAGATACAGTAAATGAATCTATCTATGATGTTAATAGAGAGGGAACAATAATTTATCAAAATTCAAAATCATTGGAATTCTATGGTTACTCATCTGAAGAATTAATCGGGGGTAAAGCATGGAAAATATCTGAACCAGAGAAGGTAGAGGAATTACAAGCAAGATGGGCTACACTATTCGAAACTGGAGAAAGCTTTGAAAATGCTGAATCAACAATAATACACAAAGATAGATCAAAAGTGTTTATAGAATCTACAGGTATTCCGATTTACAATGAACAAAATGAGATTATATCCTACAGGATTTTTGAACGGAACATTACCGAACGAAAACAGGCAGAAGAATTAAGAAGAAAAAATGAAGAGAAATATAGAAATCTATTCAACAATGCAAAAGACGCTATTTTCTTAGTCAAAGTTGAAGAAAATGGTCAACTAAGTAATTTTCTAGAAGTAAATGACTTAGCATGTGAGAGATATGGTTATACACGAGAAGAATTTCTCGAATTGACTCCAAAGAACATTAATGATCCTGAAAATTATTCTGAATTGATATTTGATGAAAATACTCTAAGTAGTAGAAATGAAATAGAACTAGACCGAATACACATAACCAAAACTGGTAAGAGCTTTCCTGTCAATATAAATTCACATGTTTTTGAAATAGGTGATGAAAGAGTAGTCTTGGCTATAGTAAGGGATATAACTGATAGGAAGCAAACAGAAATAGAATTACAACGAAGTAAAGAGACTCTTACAGAAAGAGTCAAAGAAATCTCATGCATATACACTGTATCACAATCTTTGATGGATTCAGAAACTGATCAAGAAGGAAAAATGAGAAAAATAATCTCTGAAATTGAAACAGCTTGGCAGTATCCAGAAATAACAAAAGTAAGAATTTCATTTGGAGGTTTGAGTTACTCTTCTGATAATTTTGTTGAAACAGAATGGAAACAAATATCTCATGTAGAATACAATAATGAGACAATAGGGACTTTAGAAGTATTTTATTCTCAAGAGAAACCAGTTTCTTATGAAGGACCATTTCTGAAAGAAGAAAGAGATTTGATTGACGAAATTGCCTGTTTAATCTCTGGTTATATCACAAGAACAAACATGGTTTATGAGTTAGAACAATCTGAAACTTTCTATAGATCAATTTTTGAAACTTCTAGTGCTGCTTATTGTATTTTCAATGCTGATGGTACAATTGAAAAAATCAGTTCTCAATTTGAAATTATATCAGGTTATTCTAAATCAGAGCTTGAAGGAAAACGCAAATGGATGAGTTTGATACCTCAACCAGAATTAGACATAATGCTAGGGTATAATAAAAAAAGAATATCAGATCCCTCTTCTGCACCTATACAGTACGAGACAAAAATACTAAATAAAAATAACCTGAAGAAGGATATACTAATAACCGTTGATCTTATTCCAGAAATCAATAAATTTATGGTTTCAGCTATAGAAATAACAGAAAGAAAACAAACAGAATTTGATTTAAAGGAAAGCGAATCTAAATATAGAACTTATGTTGAAAACTTTGTTGGAATTGCTTTCAGAGGAACTATTGATTTTAAACCAATTTATTTCCATGGTGCAGTAATGGAAATTACTGGATATGAAGAGGAAAATTTTGTAGAAGGAGAACTTCGGTGGGATGAATTAATACTAGAAGAAGATAAGCACATTCCTTTATCAATTGCTGAAGAAATAAAAACAAAATTAAATTTTAAAAGCGTAATTGAGTATCGAATTAGGAGAAAGGATGGAGAAATTAGATGGATTAGACAACATGTCCAAAATCTAGAAGAAGAATTGAACGGAATTCGTTTAGTTCAAGGAAGCTTATACGATATTACAAATGAAAAGAGTGCAACTGAAGCTCTTAAGGAGAGTGAAACAAAATATAAGACTCTAATTGAAACTTCACCAGATGCAGTTTTGATGACTGATTTGGAAGGAAATATGACTTTTGCAAATCAACAGACAGCTGAATTATTGGGTTATAATAATGCAGAAGAACTTCTGAGATATGAGAACTCCATAAATAGTGTTAGATATTTTGATGAGGAGAGTCTTGTCGACTTAAGAGATAATTTAAATATTACATATAAAAAAGGCTCAGTTAAAGATTTTGAATATACAATGGTTAAAGCAGATGGAACAAAGTTTCCTGCAGAAATTACAACAGCCTTGATGACAGATGAAACTGGTCCATATGCTGTCATGGCAATAGGGAGAGATATAACTGAACGTAAACATGTTGCTAATGAATTATTAAAAAGTGAAGAGAAATCGCGAAGAATAGTTGAAAATTCACCGATTGGTATTTTGACAGCAACCCTTGAAGGAGAAGTTATTTCAGCAAACCAAGCAGCTGTTTTGGTTTTTGGTTATAACTCAGAAGAAAGCTTCAAGTCTTCAGTAAATACTGTAGGGATAGAGAAGAAACTTTATGCGAATCCTACAAGAAGGAAAGAGATAATCAACTTAATCTCCGAAGCGGATAATTGGTTAATTAATGAAAATAACTTTATGCATAAAGACGGAACTATAATTACTCTTTCACTTAGAAGCCACATCATCTCAGACTTAGAAGGAAATAAAATTATTGAATCTTTCTTCGAAGATGTAACTGAAAAGAAGAAATTTGAGCAAGAAAAAGAAATTGCTGTAAATGCTTTGGTCGAGAGTGAAGAGAAGTTAAGATTGCTAAATGAAGAATTAGAAGAGAAAGTTAAACAGCGAACATCACAGATGGAAACTTTGTATAGTTTAATACGCGATGTATCTCTCACCTTCAATCTAAAAGAAGCTATGGGGGTAATTGCTAAATATTTAAGCAATTTTATAGATTGTGATATTATTGCTCAAGTAATATCTCAAGAAGGACTTAATCATATACATATCGAAGGACCTTCTGTTGATCCTGTTATATATGAACAATTCATAGATAAGATAAAAGAAGATTTTGCTCTACTAAATCCGGATGTTTTCGATAACAGAGATAATATTTCAGTAATTAAGAATAAAAATGCCCTTTTTGATAAAATACACACTAATATCTCAATACCTCTAGTTGCTGAAGATAAAATTGTAGGGTTTATCTCAGTTGGATCATCCGAAGTTGATGCCTATAATGAAGATGAAATTTGGTTTTTATATAGAATTGCTGATAATATCTCTCATACTTTGCAGAGATTGCAAATTATTTTAACTGCAAAAGAGGAACTAGAAACAGTTTTAAACCACACTTCTGATGGTATTATTCTTTTAAGCAACAATAAGCAAATTGTTTTGTCAAACATTGTTGGTGAGGTTTTCCTTAAAAGCTTAAATCTAAAACAAGGTGATCTATTTGAGAATTCTCTTGTCAATTTTGATGCATTAATAGAAGTAGGAAAACTTGAAATTATAGTTTATGATAAGATCTACCAATCTGAATTAGCAGAAATCAAAACTGATTTCTTACATGGTTGGGGTCTTACAATTCGTGAAGTAACAGAAGAGAGGGGAATGCAAAAGAAAATTGTCCAGCAAGAAAGGTTAGCTATAATAGGCCAACTTACAGGAGGTATTGCTCATGATTTCAACAACATGCTTGCATCAATAATTGGAGCAGCTGATTTTGCTCTGATGAATTCTGATAGTAGTCTGGAATCTAAAGAATTACTGAATCTAATCATACGACAAAGTGAGAGAGGAGCATCTTTGGTTAGACAAATGCTTGATTTTACAAGACAATCTGTTATTAGTCCTAAACCGATTGATGTACAAAATTTCTTGATGGAATTTTCTCGCGTAGCACGAGCTTCATTACCAACATCTATTGCTCTGAACTCATCAAACACAAACTCTACAGTTTTTATGGATCAAATACAATTGCAACAACTCTTAATGAATTTGATGATCAATTCAAGGGATTCAATGCCTATAGGAGGGGAGATTAGTCTTGTGGTAAAAGAAGTTAGTTCCTCTGAAGTGGTTGATTTTGAGGAAATCGAAATTAACCAAGAACACGATTATGTTAATTTCATTGTAAAAGATGATGGAGAGGGAATGGATGAATTAACTCTAAAGAAGGCATTTGAACCTTTCTTCACCACAAAAGCTCCTGGAAAAGGGAGTGGTTTAGGTTTAGCTCAAGTCTATGGAATTATCCGACAATCCAAAGGTTACATCAGTATTAAGAGCGATATAGGAAAGGGGACTGAGATACATCTTTTCCTTCCTAAATACTTGGGTGAAATTAAAGTAGATGTCATTGAAGATGCGATTCCTGGTCTAGGACGTATTTTGCTTGTGGAAGATGATGATGACGTTAGGGAAATTACAAAAATCATGTTAGAAAATTATGGCTATGAAGTAGTTGCTGCTGAGAATGGTAAACTTGCTTTAGAACTTTACAATGCTAATTTTGATTTAGTTCTAACTGATATCATAATGCCAATTATGGGAGGAGAAGAACTCATCAGTGAATTGAGAAAAATGAATCCTCATGTAAGATGTATGGTGATGACAGGATATGCAGATGTTAAGGTTCCAGATGACATAACTGTCATTTATAAACCAATGACTAGTTCTAAACTAGTTAATCATGTACAGAAGGTTCTAGATAATTTTTCGATAAAAGATCAGAAATTGGATAAAGAAACTGCAGAACAAAAGAAAGAAAATAAGTAAGTGATAAAATGATAGCTAAGATTCCAATTAGTAGAGAACAAATTAGATATTATCAAGAAAGAAATGCGAGAATACGCATTCTCTTTGCAGAAGATGATGTCGATGTTAACTTCATAACAAGACTTATGCTCGAAAAATTTGGTTACGATGTTACTTCAACATATAACGGTAAAACTGCACTTAAACTATATACTGAGGATTTCGATATTGTAGTTACTGATATTGTTATGCCAGAATTAAACGGTGCAGATTTGATTATAGAATTAAGAAAAATTAATCCAAAAGTGAAATGTGTTGCTATAACAGGATTTCCAGATGTTGAAATTCCTAAAGGAGTTCCAGTATTAATCAAACCTGTTACGATTACTAAGCTATTAGAGACTTTGGAAAATATCTCTGATGAGACGAAAACTAGTGAATTAAATATTCAGGGTGATTAAAATTTCAATGAACAAATTAGATAATTATGGAGTTGAAAAACTTATTGAGCAAAAGGTAGCTCAAGCCAAAAAGGAAGAGATTCTTCTTATATTTCAG
>CAZPXJ010000083.1:0-12569 GCA_964590855.1 uncultured archaeon | reverse complement strand
TGAATTCAAAGGATAAACAAGAACCAAATTTGTTTGTTCTCCGTAACTTTTTGTAAAGAAAGGTTTTGTTCTATTAATGACACTTATTGTACTTGTTGAAATTTTTCCAAGATCCATCTTTTCAATTACTTGAGAGTCAAAATCTGCATCAAAAATCTCGGGTAATTCGCAATCATAGGCATTAGCTTTTACAGCAAATAAAATCATAGACACTAAAATGATTAAAGTTAAGGATCTCTTCATTCTGTTTTTTTTCATAATTTTCATTTTTTTCTCCTTTGAGTCGAAATGACTTCAAAACTATATTGAGAATAAAAGTAGAAAAGAAATCGTCAAATTTTTTTGTGAAACAAGTTTGCAACAACTAAAATTCATGGTTAAAATGACTTTAATTATTGTTTTGCTGATAAATTTAAAAATAAGTAATGTCAAACACTTCTTATGCGTAAACGAAATATAATCATAGTAAGCGTCATCTCTTTCTTGATTCTCAGTGGAGCAGCTGTTTGTTTTCTTATCATACCTATAGTTGGAAAGAATACGATGCTTCATCCCGACCATGAAGAGATGTATATGTATCCCCATGAAAAATCAATGATTTATGAGAATGTGACTTTTCAAACTTCTGACAGTTTAGATTTAAAAGGGTGGTACGTTGAACCTATCAATTTAACAAATCCTAACGCTGGAATTACTGTTATTGTCTTGCATGGTGCCACTCATTCGAAAGCTTGGATGCTCGATCATTATGGCACAGGTCTCTACAATCAAGGTTATCGTCTTTTCTTCTTTGATTCAAGAAACAGAGGAGAATCACCTGATACTGAACTTGGTCTTACTTGGGGAATTGATGAAGTAAAGGACATTAGAGCAGCTGTAGATTATGTTAAAGATCAACCTGAAGTAAATGATTCAGCTGTTGTTGTTTTTGCTGAAAGTCAAGGAGCAGCTACTCTGTTATTCTACACAGCGATCTATAATGACGTAGCAGCAATTGTAGCTGATTCAAGCTGGGCTTACGGAGATTTAATGATTCAACAAGCTTATCCAATGAGGTCCGGTTTTCCATGGTTTATTTTTGGACAGATTACTATCGCAATGATGGAAAGTCATTATGGGTTTACTTTCGCAGATATTTCACCTGCAAATGAAGCTCACAACATCACCGTTCCAACCTATATCATTCATGGAAATGCAGACCTAGATATCAACCCTGAAGATGCAACAATAATCTATGATAATCTACCTGGTTCAACTCCCAAATTACTCTGGAGAGTGGACAATAGAGGACATGTGGAAGCTTACCTAGAATCTGATTACTTCATTAGATTCTCTCAATTCATAACAGCGAATTTATAAAATAAATAAGTGAGGAAATTATTTTCCTTTCACTTTCAGTTTTTCATAACCGTACCTTTCCCTATAATCATCCCAATGTTCATTTACTCTACGTATCACATCATCATCTGTAACGTGGTTGTTGGGAACATACTCTCTTTTCTGAGATTCAGCATAAGCAATCATATGCTCTTTATACTCTTCCCATCCATCTATCTTCAATTCCTTATAGATGCGCTCCATCATTTCAGCAGGTTGTTTTATGAATTCTTCATACTTTACATGAAAAATATTTTCTTTAGGAATAAGATGTAAATCTCGTTCATGGCACTCATAGAGTAACTGAAAATTAGCAAGTATGTCTTGTTTCATTTTTTCTTTATCCCATTTTTGAAGAGTATAGATTGCAAAAACTTCATCGAAGAATTTTACTGTACTTGAGTAAACTTTGTAGGGATTACGATAAGTGTGGATGAATTTAGCATTTGGGTACATTTCTAAAATATCTTTAAGCCTATAACTTAACGTTGGGTTCTTTAGGAACAGCTGTTTTCCTTTGTGTCCCAAAGTAAGCATTTTAACCAAATAATCATATTTCTTTATCCATCTCTTATGATGTTTAGGCATACCTTCAAAGGTAAGAAACCTAGAATATAGATCAAAATTTCTTGGAAAAATAAACCCAGTATAATAACCATAAGGTGTATAGGTACCAATACAGTATTCCTCTTCTGTTGGTTCTTCAGCACCCATAATTACATTATCCATTGGTCTAACTTCAGGTAGAGATGATTCTATAATCCATCTTGTGAATTTGGGGAATCCTAGATAAAACAAAGTTGCATATCCTTCAATATTTGAAACATAACCTTTTGATTTATCATAAGCCATTAGAGTCATGAGATAAGTTGTTCCAGTTCGATAGTGTCCAATAATGAATATTGGATCTTCAGTGACTTTAGTTTTCTTAATTTTTCTATGAAATCTTATTTTCTGGAACACTCGAAGTGGAGTTATTATTGCCATCAAACCAACTGCATACAGAAAACGTAAGAAATATTTCAAGTCAACTGCAAATTTGTTATCCCAGAGAACTCTGAGAAAATTTGGTAAGGAATAGCCTGCTAAAGGTTCTTCTTTTACTACTAACCAAGTTTTATCATTACCCATATTTTTCACCAAATAACCTTTAAGCTAATAGTATTTGAAAAAAAGCGGGTTGTATATAATATTTTACTAGAAACGTTACAAGAAAAAAAAGAAAAAGAAAGAGGGGATTATACTCTTTTACGTTTAATTACTAGAGCAGCAGCAGCTAGAACTGGGATTGCGAAAAGTGCAAACCATGCAGCACTAACACTAGAAGCATCAGCAATTCCTAGAACAGGGTCATGAACCATTACTAGCCCATCACCATAATTTGGATAGGCTAATTGAAGGTTGATATATTCTCTACCAAATTCTTTTCCTTGGCCAAAATCTGGATCATATCCAAAGCTTGTTGCAGTTGCTGTGACGTTTATAGTATCAAGATATGTTTCATCTTGAGCAAAAACATCTGCTACAGGAGTCCATGCGAAGTATGCGGCTAAGTTATCTTTGTCATCAGTGAAACCAATTCCATCTCTTGTATAATCTTGTGTTCGATTAGCTACAAATTCGTCAGTGTTATTTATTCTTATTGCATCCTCTGGTTGGCTTATTTGTTCACCAGTTTGTACTCTATGTCTATATTGTAATTCATGTACTTTGACATTGAAGAATAAACCAGCTGCACCAGGAGAGAAGATCCAGTTATCTACAATAATATCAAACTTGATTTCCTTTAATCCTTTAACGTTGTAAGTAACTGTAGTCTCATTCAATTCTTGAGTTACAACTATATCTTCTAGATATATGTGATAAACAAAAGATATTGTTGCACCATTGTCTAGAACTGAAGAAGTTTGAGTTGCTGTTATTTCATTAGAGGTATTTTCACTGGTAAGAGTCCAATCAATTGTAGGAGAAGCTAAGTTGTAGATTTTTCCACCTAGTAGTTCATCTTGATTATCGACAATTAGATCATCACCGAATACTTCACCAATGTGGTAGAATCCAATATGGAACATAGTATCATCACTTCTTCTAGGAGAAGCATCTTCTGATATCCTGAAGAACAAGTCAGGTCTTCCTTCATTTAGTTTAAGAGTCATATTTGGAGTCTGAATAAACACAGATCCTTCTCTGTTCTCTATTGTAATATCTCCAGGTAAAGCAACAGCGTTGGAAACCGAAGATAAGACGAACAATGAGATAAATCCGATCATCAATATTTTGTGTATTGTTTTCATTTTTACACCTAATCTAACATTGAAAACGATGATATATGAAACATTGGTTATGGGGGGGTTTCACATCGTTTTAAGACCGTTTGCGACGGTTGGCAACGATCACTCAATGACTGTTCGGCCATCGTCTGTTAGGTAAATAACGTATGTTCGACCCCATTTTTCTCGTTTTATCAGACCTCTTAGTTCTAATGGTACAAGGTTTCTAGAAATTTTTGATTTGCTATAGCCAGTCATATCACATAGCTCTTTTTGACTCACTTTTCCATTTTTATCATAAATTATCTTAATTAGATTCTTCTGATTGTCAGTTAAAAGAGTCATACCTATCTTCTTCATAGCTTTCTTTTCTCTGTATCTTATCAACCATGATATCCCACTAATCCCGATGAATATTCCTACAAGGAAACCTATTAGAAACATTGTCGAACCTTTTTCCCAAAAAGTTTGAGGTTCTTCAGAAATAATTGGTTCATCAAATCTTATAAGAAAGAGGGGATTAGATTCTGCAGCTAGATTATCAAGTATCCATGTTGTCTTTATTCGATTTTTCTCTAGAACTTGTGTTGCATTATTTGGGTATAGTGGAGGAGTGCTATCTGAGAATTCATGCATAAAACTCCTTTCAGGTAAAAGAATAATCATTTTGTATAAATTTGTAGGATATGTTATTGTAGGATAGAATTCAAAAGAATAGTAGGGAGAGGTTTCACCTAGAGGAGAAAGGTATGTAAGCAAATCATATTTTACTGTAAATGAAGCTGTATCATTTTGTTCT
Source organism: uncultured archaeon (assembly GCA_964590855.1). GTDB lineage: Archaea > Asgardarchaeota > Heimdallarchaeia > Heimdallarchaeales > Heimdallarchaeaceae > UBA460. The sequence continues at coordinate 8,123 of CAZPXJ010000083.1, read as the reverse complement.
AAATCTGACCTGAAATTTACTCTAACCAGATTACTACTATTAGAAACAACTTGCCAGTTGTAGTTCAATGAACCTTCACCATCTTCAACTATTAAGGTACTTAAGGAATTATTGAACCATAAATCGATATAAGTCATGTTTATTGCTTCAGTATTCTCAACAACAAATGAATCTTGAACTATTATTTGTTCTGGTTGATAAATATCAACTAATGTTATGTGAGATCGAATTAAAGCTGATTCTTGAAGAATAGTTAAATCTTCATCAACTCTTGAGGTTTTTGCATCAATTCCCGAAGAAGAAACCATGAGAATCATTGATACTATTAGTGCTAGAATTAGTATATTTTTAGTAGTATTAGACCTCAAGTTATACTTATATGGATTCCATCAAATAAAAGAACTTCCTTTTTAGTGCAAAAGATAAAAAAAGGAAGAGATTAAGTTGAAACCTCTTTAGATTTCCGTTTTTCCTCTTTTTCTCTTTCCGTTTGTGTCCGCATACCATCAGCAATGTAATCTTTTGCCCACTTCTTTCTCTCTTCATCTGAAGGCATTTTCACGAAGAAAGTGATAACTAAACCTATCACAAGAAGAACAATAAGAAAGATGATTCCTGCCGCATATGCTCTTTCTGGGACTCCTTGTTTGGAGAATATAGGATAAAATAAAGCTATCATTCCTCCCCACATAAGGAAAGCTAGACTGGCATTAAGTCTACCCGTGATATAAGAAAATCCAGTGTACTCACCAACTTTATCTGGAGGCGCAAGTTTGAGTATCATCACTCTTTGAACTACCCACGTTGATCCTAGACCCACACCAACACCTATCATCATTAATAGAGTTAGAATGAAGAGTATTCCAGATTGCGGTGTTATACTCATTTTTCCAAACCAGATGGCAATTACTCCCGAGACTAAACCAACAATATAGAGAGCTCCAACACACCAGATGGTGGTCTTTGGACTAATTTTGTCTCCAAGCCAACCTATTATTGGTATGATGATTATCGCAAGTACCACAACCGGTATCTCCAATAGTAATGACTGTCCTTCAGGAAAACCTATTCCATCTCGTAAAACCGTCAGTAGGATTAGATTAGCCGTATTAGCCATGTCCACTATGAAGAAATAACCTATAATGAATTTGAACATCTCTTTATGCTGCTTGATATCTCTAAAAGTTCTGTAAAGCTGACCAAATGAATCACTGAGCAACTCCTTAATTTTTGGTCTTCTTCCAGGTCTTGTTTTTTCTTTGGTAAAGAAGAATGGGATCATGAAAGCTATGAAAAGCGCAACACAAAGAATGTAAGTCAAAGGTTGATCATAGTAACCATATTCAAGAGGTGGCCTCAGTATAGTGTTACCATTATCTAAAATTTGAACTGGAGGTAAAGCGTTTGGTTCTCCATACATGGAATTCATTAATAGAGTTATTCCAATAGCTGGGATAATAGAAACCCAACCAAGTCCCATTGCAATCCCACTTGTTTTTCCAATATCTTTCTCTGCTGCAACAGCTGGTATCATAGCATCATAAGCGGTTAAAGCAGCCCAATAGGCAAGATTCGCAGCTATAAATAACGTCATTACTAGAGCAAGATCTTTTTTTATCCATAGTAAAGAAGTAGTAATCAAAGTAACACTAGTGATGGTGATTACGAATGGTTTTTTCCGCCCCATTCGATCCATCATTGCGCCTATAAGAGGGATAATTGCAATAACTATGATTTGGCTTAAAGCTTGAACAGTTGTAAAAAAGAAATAAGCTCCATCATATGTCATCCCGAATTCCTTTTGCCCCATTATCTGAATATAACGAAGAATTATGGTGGATTGAATAATCTGTGAGTAGACTGTATTTGCTATATCATAGAAGGAAAAAAGAAATACGTTTTTCTTACTTGTTTTCTCAACTAAACTCATGATAAACTATTGTTTCGTATTTTGGTTCTTTATAAATTTAATTTATACAATTAGAGAACGCCTATGATTGCCCCAATTCTTTGTGCCCATTCTTTTGCACCAGGTAAATGATGCATATAGTTGTAATCTGGCACTTTGACAAGTTGTGAATTCTTAATTGTACTAATTATTGTGCTTGCAAATTCCTCAGTATGTAAAGAATCATGAGGATCTAAAACTATCCATGTTGGAACATCCATCTCTGCATAATCAACCAAAGCATTCCATCTAGAAACGGGTAATGTTTTTTTCCATTTCATAGCATTTGCTCTATTAACGAAGTCATGGTAATGTTTCCTCTGAAATCCTTTAGGATACATTGTCGATATCCAGAGTTTGATGATAGGAATACCAATGAATTGCAGAACAAAGGCAGGAATAATATAAGCTAACCATAAAATCTTTCTTGGGAGAATAAACTTTGTAGAAGGTCCATTGAAGAGTATTCCAGAAGGATTGAATCCTTCATTAACAACAGCTCTAGCAACTTGACTACAACCAAAACTTGAACCAATAGCAAAAATATTCTTTTCATCTATCCCAAAATAATCAATTGTTTCCTTGATATCCAAACCAAATCTATCCATGTTTCCCTTATGTTTCCATTTGACTTTGGCACTATCTTTTTCTCTTGATTCAAAGACATACAAATTATATTCTTTGTAAAGCTCATCCCAAAGATCTGACCAGCTGAAAACACCAGTTGCATAACCTGGAAAGAAGAAAATAGTCTTCTTCTTAGAATCTTTTATTTTATTAGTATAATAAACAAGCAACTCTGCTCCATCACTCATCTTGATATACTCTTTCTTAGTGTCTTTCCAGAATTTCTCAGCTTGAGTATAAGTCTCCATATCAAGTTCAGAAGAGGTCATGCTATCAGATTCTTTGAACAAAAAAATACTTTTAAGTATACTGATATGAGAAGATAAGAAGTGAGGAATCTTCCTCTCAAAGTGTATCAATGTATTCAATCAATTGCTTTGTGAATTCAGGAGCTCCTGGTAAATGATGCATATAAAGGAAACTGGGTACTTGTAGATATGTGCTAGTAGGAACCAAATCCACACATATTTGAGTTTCATTATCTACATGGAGATCTTCATCAATAGCTCCAACCATAAGAACTGGTGTATCAATTTTCTTGAAATCTTCAGTCCCATCCCACCATGTAACCCAACAAGTTTTCTTCCATCTCATAGAACTTGCAGTGCCAATATATTGCTTGTATCTATCCCGTTGAACACCTTTCTTGATTACAGTGCTAATCCAGATCATACCTACAAATCTCACCAAACCATCTAGAATAAAGCTTGGGATAAAGAAAGTTAGAAAAATTAGTTTTGCGGGTAATTTAGGGGTTCTTACTGGTCCAATCATTACAGTAGCTAGAGGTTTTATCCAACCTTCAGCTAATGCTCTATTAACATATAACGCAGAAGAACTTGCACAGATGATTATAGTTTTTTTAGGATCGAGTTCTAATCCTTCAAGAGTATCTTTCACATCTAATCCCGACCTATCCATGTTTCCTTTGTGTGACCATTTGACTTTAGAAGTAGGTTTTTCCCTAGTTTCTAAAACATATAAGTTGAAATGCTCATAAAGACAATCCCACAAATCATTCCAAGATAAAGGAACAGATGCATAACCTGGAATAAACAGAATATTGTAACCTTTGGGGTGAGTTCCTTTGGTGGTGAAGTATACTAATAATTCAGCTTCATCAGACATAGGAACATAGATTTTTTCCGCTTCTTTATAGAAGAGTTCTTCCTGAGTGTATTCTTCCTCCTCTTCCTCCTCTTTCTGTTTATTTTTCTTCTTGGATTTCATGTGTGAATCGATTAATCACTCAGTTGCTTAAAAAATATTGGTAGATAGATTATTTTCCTCTAACAACTCTCTCTGAAAGATTACTTTATTTATGTCTGTGCGCTTCTTAGTTTAGATTGAATTGAAGATTCCAGATAATCATCCTAGAGCTCAATCTTTGATTATTCGAGAGAGAATAATAGAAGGTATGCATGACAATATTGTTGCAGAAGCAGGATTGATTGCTCATGGTAGAGGAGAAGCTTTTGATTATTTGATTGGTGAAGAGACTCCACAATTTGCACTGAAACAACAAGAAGCTGCTGTAGCTTTAATACTCAATGCTAAGCATCCTGTATTTTCAGTTAATGGTAATGTTGCTACTTTATGTCCTTCCGAATTAGTAGAGTTTTCTGAGGTTTTGAATATACCACTAGAAGTCAATCTATTTTATAGACGAGAAGAGAGAGCAAAAATTGTTGCTGACAAACTAATAGAAGCTGGAGCTAAACAGATTTTAGGAACAGATACAACTTATTACACAACTATAACTGAACTGACTCATTCTAGAAGAATAGTAGACAAACGAGGTATCTTCGCAGCAGATGTAGTTTTTGTTCCACTGGAGGATGGTGACAGAACAATGGCACTGAGAAGGATGGGGAAGCAAGTTATTACCATAGATCTTAACCCTCTTTCAAGAACATCAATTTGGTCATCAATTTCAATCGTTAATAATATAATCAGAGCTATCCCTGAGATGGTTGCTTCAGCTGTTGAATTAAAAAAACTATCCCAAGAAGAATTATCTAAGATAATCCGCTCGTTTGATAATGATAAATCTTTAAGAGAAAGTCTTAGATATATCTCTAATAGACTTGAATCTTTAACAGAATCAACTTTCAAGAATATTCGAAAAAATGTATAAGAGGTAACACAATGAATAGGTCTAACAAAATAACAGTCAGAGACTTCCAAGCGATGAAAGAAGATGGGGAGAAAATCACCATGATTTCAGCTTATACTTATCCAATAGCAAAAATAATTGATGAAATGGGGATAGATTCAATACTCGTAGGTGATTCTTTAGGAATGACTATACTTGGTTACAAGAACACTCTCAAAGTAACAATAGAAGATGTTATTCGTCATTGTCAAGCCGTTTCAAGAGGTGCAGAAAGAGCTCTAGTCATAGGCGATATGCCTTTCCTTTCTTATGGTATCAAGGATAAGGAAACAGTTCGAAATGCTGGAAGATTGATTAAAGAAGGACAGTGTGAGGCAGTAAAATTGGAGGGAGGAAGAGAGAGAATTGAGGAAGTTAAAGAAATAAAAGCAATAGGTATTCCTGTGTTAGGTCATATAGGTTTGACACCTACCTATGTTAATGAATTTGGGGGATTCAAAGTCCAAGGAAAGAGTGTTGAAGCTGAAAAGCGTCTTATAGAAGACGCGAAAATGCTGGAAGATGCAGGTGCATTTGGGATAGTCATAGAATCTGTTCCATGGAAACTTGCCAAAATAATCTCTCAATCTATATCAATTCCAACTATTGGTATAGGTGCAGGACAATTTTGTGATGGGCAAGTTTTGGTTATTGATGACATCATTGGATTAACAACCTCAATCAAACCCAAATTTGTTAAAAGATATGTCAATGTCACAGAGGTAATTAGCAAAGCAGTAAAAGAATACAAAACAGAAGTTAAAGAACTCAGGTACCCATCAGATGAGTATAGATATGATGATTAATTATAGATTTTAATAGTTTTGTAACAAATTTCTTCTTCGACCAAATTGTCAATTTTAGGAAGAGTAAAGTTACTCCTATATATTAGAAAAATACCATTGCCTAACATAATTTGGCTTATCAAACAATCGTTATTTTCTAGGTCTTGAATTAGCTGAAGAATATCAGGAGTTGCCAAATAAGAAGTAATAGCAAATTGCTTTGAAATTGTAGCAAAACTACTAATAGTGGGTTTATCAAAAAAATCTTTTAAAAACAAATATCCTATCTTGTTAATCTGTTGTTTCCATTTATCACTTTTTATAACAGATTTTGTTTCTATAGGACCTAAAGAAATAGTTGCTACTTTATAGGAATTTTCTAGAATATTTGAAGTTCGACCAATTCCTGGAGCTCCTGCTTTAGTTCGATATTCCCAACCTCCTTGTAAAAGCCCTATTACATCACCCAGCCCACCACCCTTTTCAACCTCTGCTACATGTGCTATTTGATAGAGAGCTGTTTTTTCAAGATTCAAATCAAGAAGCTCATTGAGTGCTAACGCACTACCAATCGCTCCAGATGCACTTGCTCCAAAACCACATGATAAAGGTACCTCAAATTCATGAAAAACTGAAATGGTCCTGGTTTCCTTACTAAGTCGTTGAAAGCAATCCAAGACATGCTTAGAGATAACCGCTTGTTCAGGACTTACTTCTTTTCCATTGAAGAAGAAGTGATTTTTATTATCATCTGAATATTCAGTCCAAGTTGTGGTTCCCCTAGATATTGAAAAACCTGCACCTAAAGATCCTTTGTAGAGTGGATCTTGAGGTTCATCTTCTATTGTAAAAATTCCAGTAATATGCGAGGCTATCCAATACTTTGACATTTAATCACATCAGAGAGATCGTAATTCTAGTATTATTTGTTCCTTTGGGACACTCTTGTCAGAGATCATTTTCACTAATTTAATGAGTTTCTTATTCACTGGTACCTCAATTCCTTTGGATTCAGCAAGCTTAACTATTTCCCCATTTAATTCATCAATTTCAGTTCTTCTTTCAGCTTGAATATCTTGAAGCATTGATGATTTATGTTTAACAGTTTCTCCTGTTATTTTCTCAATAAGATGTATGGAATCATCATAGGTTATTGACAAATCTTCAGGGATAACTGCTAATATCTCATGAAGGATATAATTAGCAATTCGGTTAAGAAAAACATCAGGTAAGATATCACCATTCTTGAGCTCAGTAATAGCAGTTAAAGGACCAATTGTACAGTTGACCATTGCTTTCAGCCAAATATCTCTTTGTACATTTTCGGAAAGAATAACAATCAAACCAATTTCAGTAAGAAGATCTTTCCACTCTTCTAGTAGGTCAGTTTCATCATTCTTGATAGAACCTATTTTTGTCTCTCCAATACTTGCTTCATAGGATTCATTTTTCTCTTCCCTATATGCAGCTAGAGAAGTTAAACCCCTGAAGATTTTCCAGTTATTGTCAACTTCTAACAAGGGTTCTTCGATATTCAAACCGTTCTGCAGAAGTAATATTGAAGCTGATGCCCTCAAGTGTTTAACAAGATCATCCACCAAAAATTCATTCACCCAGGACTTGGATGCAATAATACATCGGTCGAAAATTTGCTTGTCAGGAAGTTCCCCATATACTTCACATGCATGTAGTTTAAGACTTTCATCGGTTGATAACTTAACCCTAATACCCTTTCTACGAATAAGCTTAGAACTCTTAACACTGGTTAAACAGACTACTTTGTACTCTTGGAGAGTTAGCCTTCGATAAAGAACTGACCCGATAGCTCCCAATCCTACTAGTAGAATGGATTTTTCTTTATTCACAGATAATGAAGAGTGTTGTAGAATAAAAGCTTTTTCGGACAAAAAGCCATAACTTTATTTTGTTCTATAATTTAACTGTAATCATGAGCCATCCTTCGAAAGATATTGTTGGCACTTTAGGAAATGAGCTTGAAGGTAAAACAATTATTCACTGTATAACAAGTTCAATTTCATGTTTTCTAGCACCTCAAATCTCCCGAAAATTAATGAGATACGGAGCAAAAGTGATCCCTGTTTTGTCACCTGAAGCTGCAAAATTCATAGACCCTTTAATCTTTGAATGGGCAACTGGAGAGATCCCTATAACTCAAATTGAAGGTCAAGTTGAACATGTTAAATATGCAGGACTTACTGACAGTACAGCTGATCTGCTTTTAATCGCTCCAATCACCGCAAATTCTATTGGAAAGGTTGCTAATGGAATCATGGACACAGCTGTAACTCTAATAGCTGGTACTGCTTTAGGTAACAAAATTCCTACTATTATTGTTCCAACAATGCATGAAGTTATGATGCTTAATCCCGCTGTAAAAGAGAACCTCAACAAACTAGATAAGATGGGAGTTGAAATTTTACATCCGCGATTTGAAGAAGAAAAAGCAAAAATCCCTGAAACTGATGAGATAGTGGAATTTTGTCTAAAAGCGCTGACGAATCCTTCTTTAAAGAATAAAAAAATTCTCGTTACAGCTGGTCCTACAAGAGCTTTCATTGATGGTATAAGATTCATTAGCAATCCTTCA
>CAZPXJ010000082.1:0-12766 GCA_964590855.1 uncultured archaeon | reverse complement strand
CTTTCAATTATCTAACCAAGTTATCGAAGAAATATGAGGCTAAGCCATTTGGAAAATATATTCAGAAAGCTGCAGAAACCTATGAAGTGATAGATAAACATTACAAAGAACTAGCTAAACATTTTCCAATATTTGAAGATCAGGATGTTTCATTAGAAAATAGAGAAAGATGTTCTAATCTCATGAGAAAAATAAAAGAAAATGAAATTAAAGCCATTAAAAATCTTGAAGAAATAATAGAGAATTGGAAATAATCTAAAGTCCAATCCAGATGTCAAACCAATTCTCTATATTATCTTTTTTTTCATACTTATTTATGTTTTCTAATATTAGAATAGTTGCTGCCAAAAGAGCATTTTATTTCACAAAGATTACGACAATAAAAATCCGCCCATAATAGATTTAGTTTATGTTTGTGCAATTTTCAACACAAAATTAAAATAGTCCAACCAAAATAAGCCTTATCATTATGAGCATTCTGTATTATGTTAAAAGATTAATTCGACGTATTCTTGGCAACGCTGTACAAGATGAGGTAGAAAGAAGAGGAAGAGATTATGTAGATCAAGCTACAAGTAAAATTTCGGGAGAAACTAAACAACAAGATGTTTCTATTTCGAATGTGACTGGAGGTTCAGCTGGAAGAACAGGAGTACCAACTTCCTCAGCTTTTATGGGTTTCGATCCATTAGCTTCAACTAAAGAACAATTTTACGTAAGCTGGCCAGCTATGCCTGCTGACTCGAAGCAACAAATGATGAACGATTCTAATTCATTCGGTAAATTGCCTGAAAATTTAAAACAACAAATGATGGCAATAAATAGGACGGCTGGAGAAGAAAAACCTGCAACCGAAGAAGAAAAGAAAATCATCAATCAAGCTTTTGATTTCTTAGCTAAAGGTTAAACTAACCTTTGCTTAATCTATCATTTCTTTTTTTTCCTGATAAATTTCGTTACTATAAATGCCAAACTGACAGAGACTATTGCTGGTGCAAAGAATATTAACACCCAAGCATATGTAGGTAAAAAGTTTTGATAGAACCCTTCTCCAATAGGTTCAGTTTCTCCATCTACTGCTTGTCTCATAATAGAGAAGGTATCAATATGGTGTTCAGCACTCAGAATATCTTCAGTAAAAGGTCCGTAACCAGCTAGAATTACCTTTGTTTTAGTATGACCACCAGTACTCCAACTCACTTCCATTTCTTGAGAACGATTAGTTCGTTTTTCTTGTTGTATCTGATAAGAGTCTGTTACAAAAGGAATTTCAGTTTCTGCAGAATAATTTTCTACTTTAAATCCTCCTGTTTCATGATCAGCTGTAACTAGTATCTGTAAATCTGAAACTTGCTCAGCTAGATTCTTTGCATATCTAACTGCTTTTTCGAATTCAATAACTTCATGAGCTAAATAGATCTCGTCATTATCATGTCCTGCCCAATCAATCTGGGAACCTTCAACCATCAAGAAGAAGGGTTTATTTGTTGCATTAAGTAATGAAATAGCTTTTGCAGTCATTTCGCTCAAAGTAGGAACAGTTGAACTTTCGAGCAGGTCTTGCATTCTTGGAAGACTTCCTCCAGCAAATAATCCTAAAACAGGAGGAGAGTTTATAGCATTCATCTCCGATTCTTGAGTTAAATAACTATAGCCTTGTGCGGTGAAATTAGTCAAATAGTTTCCTAAATAATCAGTACCTGACCCCCCACCTAGAAGTACATCTACATCCGCATGAGTAAAATCTTCAGCTATGTTTAGATAATCGCCTCTGCTAGCTGCATGAGCTGCAAAAGCCGCTGGAGTCGCATGTGTTAGATGACATGTTGCCACCAATCCTGTAGCATATCCGTTCATTTGTGCTATTTGAAGAATTGTGGTTAGTTCCATTGATCCATCAAAATTCATCGCGATTCTACCATTTTTAGTTTTTACACCAGTACTAATTGCAGTTGCTGAAGCTGCTGAATCTGTTGTCTCTTCATCAATATTGTTCGTGGAAACAGTGGTATTGAAAGGAAAGTTAAGAATACTAGAATAACTGTCATTTCCAAATTCAACTAAAGAACCAAACTTAATCTGTTCTAAACCCATTCCATCTCCAATAAACAAGATGATACTGGAAGGGTAAGTATCAGCCATTTTGACTTCGCTACTAACTTTAAAAGCATTGAAGTTCAAAGAACTACTTATAATAATGATAATTAATCCAGCATTGATTATTGTTCTCTTGGATATCATGGGAAAAACTCTTTACTCTAACTGTGTTGTTACTGCAATTAAGTTTTCTTAAAATAACAAAAATAGAATTTTTGGGTAATAATTCAAAAATAGAAATGTTTATATATCATTATGAAATAGTATTTTTGAGTAATAATTCAAAAGTGAAATATCATGTACAGAAACAGAAGATACGCTTATGGACCTCGATACGGTCGAGGTGTAGGATACGGCCGAGGAGCTGGAAGATATGGACCAGGTCAAGGGTTTGGACCAGGTGGAGGAAGAAGATTTTATAGTCCAAATTGTGACTTTTACCCAGATAGACCTAGAGGATGGTGGGCGATGGGCGCTAATCCAGAATATCCAGAAGACATTGGATGGACTGCACCTCCAGCTGGAGCAAGATGGGATCCTTATTCCGGAGTTCCTGAAAATCAAGAAGCAATTGATTATGAAATATCAAGAGTAGAGAAGGAATTAGAAAGTTTAGAGAAAGAGAAAGAGTATTTGAAAAAACTCAAAAAAACTTAATCTTTTAATCCGAAATATCTTTAAACCTTCTTTCCACTTTTTTTCTGAGCTGATTAAATGTCAAACGATCGAAATATGCCAAATAGAAAACCAGAATTCTTTTCTGGAAAAGGCCAAGGTCGAGGTCCTGGTAGAGGTCAAGGCCGAGGACCGGGGAGAGGACGAGGTAGAGGGAGACCACCAATAGCCTATCCAATTAGGTATGATGTTAGTGGAAGACAAGATTCAACTACTCTAGTACTATCTAGTTTTGAACTTCAGATTTTGCAGATGGCAGATGTAGAAGATCTAAATCAGAACGAGATAGCTGTTAAACTTAATATTTCACAAACTTCAGTGTGGAGATATCTTAAATCAGCTAGAACAAAAACAGCTAAAGCTCTATCTGAAAATAATCAAATTCGAGTGGAGATAATAGACTAAATTGTAAGATACATTTATGAATTTCAACCCTTATGAAATAATATTCAAATGAAAATTACGATTAAAGAAATAACTGCAGATAATTGGGTAGAAGCAGTAAAATTAGAAGTTAAGAATGATCAAAAGGGTTTTGTAGCATCCAATGCTAAATCTATCGCTCAATCTAAATTCCAACCATTTTTGGAATGTTATGGAGTTTATGAAAATGAAAAAATGGTAGGATTTGCAGCAACAGGAAAAAATCCTGAAGATGGAGAGATTTGGATTGCTAGATACATGATAGGGGAACAATACCAAGGAAAAGGATTGGGAAAAAAAGGGTCTCAGAAATTAATTAGTTTTCTTCAGGAGAAACACAGTTGTTCAAGGATTTTTCTCGACGTTGATCCTAAAAATGAAGTTGCGATCAATTTATACAAAACCTTGGGATTTAAAGATACAGGGAGATTACAAGGTGATAGCTTAGTATTCGAGCTAGAAATCTAAATAGTTTTTGAAAGCCCAAGATGGAGAAAAAAGAGTATCATACTAGTGTAGATGATTACCACAATTTGTACAATACATCATTTTCTCGTTTACTTTCATTCCACAAAAATCGCAAAATTGTGTTGAGTGAACAACTCTTCGAACAGTTACTTGTTCTTGTTCCTGTTCTTGAACTACTTGTGCTTCGTGATTCTTCCAGAAGGGATTTTCAGTTGGTTGATATACCTTATATCTGACATTTTGTTGTCTTTGAACTCTCCTATTATGAGCTCTTCGTCTGGAAGCATTGACTATACTAGATATCAGTAATAACATTATCAGTATTCCAACCAATGGAAATGGCCAGAAAATAACTCTGAAAATACCAGTGATAAAACCGACAAGTAATAGTGCTCCAAGCAATGTCAGCATAAAAACAAAGAAGCCTCCTACTGGGTTTCGATGTCTATAATTATTGTTATGCATTTTTTTCTAAGTAAATTTGTACACGCGCCTTAATAAACCAAATCAAATAAAACAAAGTTTACGTATACTTTAAAATAAGAAAAGTATTTGAGAGTTCAAACATTAACTAGTGAAGTGCAGACAGATGGAATACAAAATTACTGAATTTAATCCTAAGGAAGCTACTGATGATTTCTGGGAGATCTACTTTGATTTCATTGAGACTAACTTCAGATATCATCATCCAGATGACCCTCTACCTGATCGAGAAGGAATTATACAGCGTCAGAAAGCAGATATGCCCCATTATCGTGTAAAGCGTTGGTTAGTTATTACTCCAAAAAACAGAATAATAGCTTGGGCGGGTTTTGGAGCTGGTGTTGAAGGATCTTCAGATTATGAAGAAAATAAGCACATATGCAACATGAATATCGCAGTATTAGCGGATTATGTTCGAAAAGGAATAGGTACAGATTTACTTAAAAAAATAGTTCAAGAAGCTCAAATTCTCGGAAGAACAATAATAGAAGTTAGCACAGATACTGACTCAGGTAGAGCTTTCTTAAATCATTTTGGAGCTCAACTCACTATAGAGGCAGCAGAAAATCGGATAGATTTAAAGGATGTAGATTGGGATCTTATGCAATCGTGGGTAGATGAAGGTCCTAAAAGAGCTGAAGGTGTAATAATCGAATCCTTTTATGAATGTCCTGAAGAGATTTTAGAGGAATATTCTGAGTTGTATACTGAAGCTTTGAATATGCAACCTCTTGGGGATTCTGAACAGCGAGCTAATATTGATGGAAAATTAAGAAGGGAAATGGAGCAGAGATTCAAAGACATAGGTTACACAAATTACACTCTCATCAGTAGAGAAAAAGATGGAAGAATATCAGGATTAACAGAGATACTTCATGATCCTCGAGAAGGATACAAAATTCTTCAAGAACTTACAGGTGTTCGCCCAGAATTCAGAGGAAAAGGTTTAGGAAAATGGTTGAAGGGACTTATGATCTTCCATATTCGAGACAATTATCCAGATGTTGAAGTGATAATAACTGGAAATGCAGAAACAAATGCCCCAATGCGCTCTATCAACGAAAGAATGGGATTCAAAAAATATAAAGCAGTTGAAGGTTACAAATTCCAAGTTGAGGATTTAGCAAAAAGACTAGAGCTTTAACATATTCATTGTTTGAATTTTTTTTGCTTTTCTTACTATGAGGAAGAATATTGCACCATGTATAATATAGATTATAATAGAAAGATAATTGAATAACGTGTTGCCTAATCTTTGAGTTTGAGCATTAAAAGTTCCACCTATAGAATCTGCTATGCCAACAATTATCGAGAAAGCTATCGCGAGTATGGATAAAATAAGGAAGGAATATTTACTCATTTTTGGAAGCCGTTTATCTATGAAGAAAACAGCTGTATAAAAAATCACAGCAAGATTCAGGAACAATGGTCCCATGATTACGAATATCATGTGAAATTCATAAGTTCCATAATAAACAAAAATAATGATGTTTAATGGGCATTGAGCTATCCCAAAAAAGGTTCCAACCCAACTCAGATACTTAGTTAGTTTCCGTTCTTGGAAGAATAGCAAAAGCAGTGAGAAGAACAGTAAGAGTGATATGAATAGAATCCATATTGCTGTTTGAAAAAGTATAAACGAAATTAGAGCTGATTCTTCAATATTTTCTCTGATTACTCCCACTTCACAAAAACCATCATTCAGAATACTAAAATCTGGAAAAAATGCAAGAGCAAATGATACCAAAAGAATCACTAGAAGCATGAATACTATGAAAGACTCGAAGAAATACTCAAGTAAGTTCAACCTTTTTTTATTCATATCTCTAAACAAAGTTTCAGCTGTTTGCTCTAGTTCCATGGGATACAAATATCTTCAGAGAAGGGGTATTTAAGAGTTATCCGATATTGAGTCATTTCAGTAACATGTCACAACTTGTGTTCACAATCTGTGAGCAAGTCTCTTTTAAAGAGGGAGTTATGTTAAGTTAGGTGCAAAAAAATGGCTGAAAAGGTTAAACAAACAAAAACTGAAGAACAAAATCAATGGATTTATCAACACGAGAAGAAGAGAATTGAGAAATTAAATGTCAATTATATCTTTGGACAAGCATTTACTTACTAATTCTTCTATACTTCCTTTTACTTATTTCCGAACAAATCCTTATATCTAACTAGAACCAATAGATTTTGAAGCTAATGAACATATCAGAATTATTTGTTAGTCGATACAAATTATTATTAGATTTTCGCAGTACTGTTTGGAAGGATTTATCAGATCCAGCTTTTAATCAAGAACATTTCATCAAAAGACCTTCAGAACATCAGTGGTCAATTGATGAGCTTCTTCGTCATATGGCTGGTTCAGAAATAAGATACATCCAGCAAAGTGTTGATGATTCTGTTGAACAGCATCCAATAGGAGTACCAGCTCAGTGGGTTGGCAAGGTATTTTTCAGACTTGAAGAAAAGGAACATGTTTCACTTGAGGAATTAAAAGAGATATTTCCTGTTATCGAGAAGAAATCCTTGGAAATTTTAGAAAGTTTATCAGATGAAGATTATAAGCAGATGGTTAAAGCTCCGTGGGGACAAGACTTACTTTTTCATGATTTACTTGATTTTTTCTTTGCTCATGAACACCAACACAGAGGACAAGTTAAATTTCTAATCACATTCTATAGGGGACTACCTGAGTTCATACCTAAAGATGAAAATATTGAGTATGGTTAAGCTTTCTTAGCTTTCTTAACTGATTTCAAACCTGTTATAAGTCCGATTATAAGACCTATTCCGAAAGTCATCCCAGTACCTATAAAGAAATGCCAACCATTTTGTGATAATGCTGAGCTTATTATTACCATAACTATTCCCACAAAGAAATCAACATTGCCCTCTATGAATTCCAAAGTTGTTCCTATACTCTCAAATCCTTCCCCTTTTCCAATCATTCTCACAACAGTATCAACAATTATCAGACCAGCTAATCCCCAAATCGCACTGAGGTTACTGATACAAAATATTTGCCCAGGGCTTAGTAAAAAGAACATTGCATTCCCTAGAAATCCAAATCCAAAATATAAACTAGGAAAAACCCATTTTGGAAAAGTTCTTTCCATCCTTCGTCCATAAACAAACAAACACCAGAGGAAAGTTAGTAAAACAACTATTCCAGAATACAGTTGTAAATTAGGGATTGATGAAAGCCAACTAATATTATCAAGAAATGAAGAACCGTAAGTATAGAAAACTCCCGAGAAGATGTGCCAGACACCTCCTGAAACAACCTCACCATTCGTTTGGGCAGATAGACCATCATATCCACCGAATACCACTTGCATGACTATGAACGCAACAATATAGGCACCTATGAATGATAGAGTGAGCCAATAATGTTTGAAAGTATTTTTGATAAAGGGAACAATCTTCTTATTCCAAAAACCCTTCTTGGGGGGGTTGAATCCAAGTTTAATAGCTTCTTCGTAATCTGCTTGAGCAAACTCAAACTCACCCATTTTAACATATACTTCAGATCTAGTCTTGTAAAAGATATGATTCTTAGAATCTAGATCTATAGCTTTATCTAGACATCTTAGCGCTTCTACGTGATTTTCTTTTTCAGAATAGATCAAGCCTAGATTTGCGTGACCCCAACTACTCTGAGGGTCAAGTTCAATCGCATCTTCATAATCACTGAAAGCTTTGTCGTATTTCTTCTTATGAAGATAGACGCTCCCTCGATTATGATAAAATTGAGCTTCAGATTGATCATATTTTAATGCATTATCAAAATATTCGAGAGCTTTATCCATCGCTAATTGTTGATAATAAATCACACCAATATTCTCATAAGCCCAAGCGTAATCAGGTTTAAGTTTGATTGCTTCTTCATAATCTTTAATCGATTTATCAAACTCCTTTAAACTGAAGTATACATTTCCTCTATTATGAAAGAAAAGGAAATTTGTATCATCAAGCTTGATAGCGGCATCTAAATCTGCCAATGCGAGCTTAAGTTTATTTTTTTCAAAAAACAATCTTCCCCTGTTTCCCAAAGCACGAGCATTTGAGGAATCAAGTTCAACAGCTTTATTGAAACTATAGAAGGCTTTATCCTTTTCATTATTGTTGTATTGTTTAATGCCCTCCTCTACAAGATAATCTGCTTCAGGGTTCATAGTTTTTAGTCCTATCTTTATTAAAAACAAACTCATGAACCTTTATTTTCATATAAACTTAACGGAAAAATATGGGAAAGAAAGAATACTAAGTATCTTTCCGAACCTATCTATCTCTCCATACCTAGAGCTTTGATCGCATAGAATACTCGCGCAATTCCAGTAAATGCTAAACTAATTGCTAGTAAAATCATAAAGGTATTTATTTCCCAATTTGGAACTATTAAAACAAGTACACTGACCACAAGAGTGACAATTCCAATTACTATAAGAACTAGCCGCATCCAGAACTCAATGCCCCTATCCAAGAACCCTTCAAAGATCCTCAAAACACTATTTAATATCAAGCCTGAGGCAGCAATGATTATCTTCTCATAATCAGTCAAATTTTGTAGAGAAAAGATAACTATTCCAACACCAAATAGAATAAAACCAACAACTACTTTGGAAATGCGTATTTTCATATTGGATTTCTTAATAAAAAAACCATTTAATATTCTAATAAAACCTATAACTAAAAGAGCAGATGAAAGTATTGAAATCTTGATTAAGAAGTCTAAGCTTAATACACCTATGATTGTGATAGAAAAGGCGATATAAACCACACCTACAAGGACATTTAGCATACTTACCCACCAAGGAGTAAGAGGAGTTTTTTGTTTCACATGATTAAATAGATTTGGAATCTTTTATACTTTCCTTATGAAGATGAATTAACCGATTTTAAAGAATCGAAAAGCAGTAAATATATAATGGAAAAAATATCAAGAGATAACCTAGGAAGAAAAGAAAAAGAAAAAAGAAAAGATACTTTCCTATTTCCTTATATTCTTCAAACTATTATAACATTCCTTGCAATAAACTGGTTTAGATCTATCAGGCTTAAAAGGAACTCTAGTTTCCTCATTGCATTTTGTGCAAATTGCAGGATAGTAAGTGATTGATTCTTGTTTATCACTTTTCCTCACAGTTGATATTCTATTCCTGGGAGAGGAGTTTTTTGTTTTATTTCTATCTAGATTATGATAAAATCTTTCAGAAGTATTTGTCTCAACTCTTCTACTTTTTTCCTTATCTAAAGAATATTCATAATCCTCTTCTGAACTAATTTTTGTCGTTATGTTTCACCTTTGTGCATTGTAATCTAAGAAATAAAAAAGAATCTAGATTAGATCATTTCTTAGCTGGTTTTTTCTTTGCAGGTGTTGCTTTCTTTGCAGGTGTTGCTTTCTTTGCAGGTGTTGCTTTCTTAGCAGGTTTCTTCTTTGACATTTTTATTCCTCGTTTTTTTATTTGTTTAAGTCTTTATTGTAACTTAATCTTCGTCTTCATATTCCTCAAAGGAATCATCATCAAACTCTTCGTCATCCCAGTCTTCATTAAACCATTCATCTTCTTCAACTGGAACTTTTTTTTCCTTAGGGTCCATTTTCACATTTACCTCTATGAATTGTGCTTACTCCTCTCAATCCCCAATTTGCACCAGATGGTTATCATCAGGATGAGATGATTGGGCAAAAACTGGAACGCGAATTTGGGTTATAAACATTATTGTTTAGATTAAATTTACCTCAAAAAATGAACGTGTTGTTAGAAGTATGTGTAAATACAAAATGAGTTTTGAGACCAAAAAATTAGGAGCGTATTTTAAGAGTATTAATAAGAGTCAGATTGATTTACCCAAATTGACAATATTCTTTTTATCTAAGATCAGAAAAATATTCCTATGCACCGGAAAAACTCTCTTATTGGATTGAAAAATCAATTAAAGCGATTCAGATTGCCACTGCTAATATTCTTACTTTTCTGGATTGGAGGAATTGTAACACTTGCTTTCATTGAGCAAGGAGAGTCTTTTGGTCACCTAATTCTTGTTTCAATTGGCGTTCGAGAAGGAATATCAGATTCTGATTTTATTGGTTTTTACCAATTGCTGTGGCCGATTATGTTTGAACTACTAATACTTGGATTTCTTCTATCTGTTCTTCTCGATTTTTATAGTTATAATCCTGTTGGGTATGCACGTAAAATTGCTAAACAGAAGAAGGATCACACTGTTGTACTAGGTTATAATCACTTAGGAGAAAGAATTGTTAATTTTCTTCGAGAAAACAAGAAGTCTTATGTTGCAGTAGAAATTCAACGAGAGAGTATTGATGATTTAATTTATTTAGGTGAGCCTGTTGTTGTCGGTGATTACACCGATGAAGATATCTTGAAAGCAGCGGGTATTCACAGATGTAAAGAGGTTTTTTGTGTTACTACTAAATTACGCAGAGCCCTAATTGTAGCAGGAAAAATTCGAAAACTAAATCCTGAGTGCAGACTTTACATGCGAGTATTTGATGACCATTTCCGAAAATATCTATCTGAGGAACCTTACAAAGCATTCACATTCTCAATTTCAAATTGGTCAATGGAATCTATTAAAGAATGGAGCAATGATAATGAAGGTAAAGTACTAGTTTTAGGGAATGATACTGTTGTTCAAAGAATAATTACTCATTTCGGCGAGAAAAGAGATAACGAATTATATGTTATCGATCCTGAAGTAGAACCTGAGGTGTATTCTGAGTACTCTAATGTTAAAATAATCACTGAACAAGCTCGATTTCTTGAAACTATAGAAGAACATTGCAATATGCAGGAAATAACTCAAGTTTTCATTTGTTGGAATAAGGAAGAAATCTTCTCAGATGCAATCATACTTACAATGGCATTGAAAAGAGAGTATCCACATATTGGTATCTATGTTCGCATATACGATGAAGAACTTGCAGTGATAGCTAGAAGTATAGGTGCAACTACTTTCTCATCTTCAGGATATGCTTTCAGGAAACTTCAGAAAGAAGTAGAACCAGATTCGAGTATTGCAGTTCCGAGTATTGTTTAGATATTAACTAGAATCTTAAATAAGAAAATCATTGAGGATTTACGAATTAAGAGTGCGCTTTCATTCTCTCGTAATATTTCAAGATTTCGTATAATATTTTATCAGGATGTTTAAGCTGTGCTGTAACTTCGTTGAAAGCATCTACAACAAGTTCAATCTCTCCTGATTTTGTTGTAAAGAGACATCTTCTTTTTCGTTTATGAGGGCCATATCTACCTCGGATTTTCAAATCATCTACATCTCTCCAAAGGAGAATGGACTGCTCTCCATCTACACTTTCTGTTCTGAACCCATCCCTGTCGAAAACATAGATGTTTTTATCATCCGAGAGCCTTATTGCTTCGAAGTAAAGGTTAAATGAGCCTATAAGTATGAGACCAACACCAATAATAAGCAATACTGAATACCAAGCTGTCTGGAAAACCGCAAAAAAAACAATGAAAATGATTGCCAGAACATACATAATAACTGTGATTATGAGCACTTTTTTTATACTTACAGGCTCAAGTCTCAAAATATCTAGTTCATCAAGCAAATCTTCTTTGAATTCTGTTAAGCTTTCTTCAGATGTCATTTAAATCTTGTACAATTTCATCTCATTAATAAAACTTACTTCATTTCTTTACTATTGTTTTTACAAATTCAATTGATTGTAAAATCAAAGCCATTTCTTCTTCAAAACTTTCTGGATCATCTTTGGTAATAACCACCCACTCTTTCATATTATTGCCAAGTGGAGCGAAGTGGTCAAATCCATCTTTATTCACAATTAGGTTGTCACATATATCTTTAGGTAATTTCAATACTAATCCTGATCCAAATATGCTTGCGAAGAGCTTTCCTCCCACATAATATCCTGGCATCCCAAACACTTTACCTGGCTGAACATCGGGTAATTCTAACAAGAAAGAATCAAAGATCTCTTTGAATTCCTCATCATATGAGAATTTTGACATGAGTAGATTAACATCTTTTTCGTTTAAAAAACTGAGTAAATGTAATAATTAATTCATACTTAGCACAGCTCTGTTTCTTGCTTTGAATGATAGATGACTTATCACTGGGAATAATACTCTCAAGGTTCGTTTTCCTGCACTGAATCTGTTTATGATATGCTTTGCAGTATTGAAACCTGAAAAGAAACTAGGTGGAACTCCACCTCCTACAACATTAGCCCCTGCTAAAAATAATCTTCTTATGGGGGTCTTCTTTCCTACTTTCTTGGAATCTGATCTTGGTCCATACCAAGCTCCTTGACTGTTCGAAGTAAATCGCTCAAAAGTTAATGGAGTCGAAATTAATTTGACTTCTATATGTTTAGATAAATCCGGAATCAAGTTCTCTGCTAGTTTAATCAATTTATCAGCATACTCTTCCTTAGTTTTCAGATAGGATTCTCTTTCAGAACTATTCCATTTATTTTTAAAATCAAAAGGGGCGAATGATAAAAGAATAAGAGAAGATTTACCCTTGTTTTTTAAAGATGGATCGATTTTAGAAGGAATTCTAACCAATACTTCATTTGGATCATACTTGCCAGCTAATATCA
>CAZPXJ010000081.1:0-12956 GCA_964590855.1 uncultured archaeon | reverse complement strand
ACTGGTTGGTACCATTATCATAAAAACAGTGAAGGGTTGCTTCATGCAAAGCTTCTTGTGTTTCACCAGCGACTGTACCTTGAGCAAAACCCATAGTAAGTCCTACAACTGTTACCAGTAAAACTACTGACACAACTAACTTAGTTATTTCTTGTTTACTTATTTCCATTATTATCCCTCTTTTTCATCTTCAATGGAAAACATTTAGTAGAACTCCTTAGTGATTATTTCAATCTGTTCTTTGCTCAGATCCAAAGGAGCTTGGGCAGGGATCACACCTTGATTTAGTGTAAAATCTCTCTCCTCGTATGTTGTTTTATTTTCAATTTGGTAGAAGATTCCAATAGGTAAATTATTCTTGATGAATCTTTGATTCGAAAGGTCTAAAGCTGCATAGAAGTCTTCTTTATCATGATCAGTTTCTTCAACTTTGTAAACCTTTTCTCTGAAGTAATTGAAGGTTTGTTTTTTGTTGAAAGTTATACAAGGACTAAATACATCTACAAATGCAAAACCACGATGAGCAATGGCTTCTTTGATTATGTAAGTAAGATGTTGTAAATCACCAGAAAAACCTCTAGCTACGAATGTAGCACCAGCTGAAATTGCTAAAGCGATTGGATGAATAGGATTCTCAATGGACCCTCGTGGAGTGGTTCGAGTTATAGTACCTACGGGTGTTGTAGGACTTGCTTGACCAGTTGTTAATCCATAAACAAAATTATTGGAAACAATGGTAATGATGTCCACATTTCGTCTACAAGCATGAATAAAGTGGTTACCTCCTATTCCGTAAATATCTCCATCTCCACCATAAACTAATACAGTTAGTTTAGGATTAGCTAATCTTATACCGGTAGCAACAGGAATTCCTCGTCCATGAACAGTTTGCAGTCCATAAACATTCAGAAAATTAGGCATATGTGAAGAACACCCAATACCACTAACTGCTACTACTTCTTCAGGAGGAAGTTCTAGTTCTATTAGAGCTTGTCGGATAGCTCGCCATTGCGAAAAATTCCCACATCCTGGACACCATGTAGGTTTAAAATTACTTTCATAATCTTTTATTGTAAAATTAAAATCCTTACTCATTGTTCAACACCTCTTTAACTTTCGCTATAATTTGTGACGGTACTATTGGTTCTCCATCCCAACGTCGAAGATTATACTTGATATCGAATCCTGTTTTCATTCTGATATAATTACTCATTTGACCAGTGAAATTCTGCTCTATGCAAAGTACTTCTTTAGAATTTTCTAGGAGCGTTCTAGTTTCTTTTGTATGAAAAGGATTGATAGTTTTGATGTGTAATTGGTTTGTAATAATTCCTTCTTCTTTTAGAAGCTTGATAGCGTCTCTTACAATATACTTAGTAGATCCCCACGAGACAAGTGTGATAAGTGCTTCTTCTTCACCGAAAATTTTTGGTACCTCTAATTCTTCTAAGATATAGTCCAGTTTACGCATTCTTTTCTTAACCATCTCTTCTCTTATAGGAAGTGTCTCGGGTAATCCTGCTAGAGTTGAAGCAATTGAAGTTCCTCTTTCATTTCTCTCACTAGAACCAGTGAAAAACATACCATTTTTTGTACCAGGAAGTGTTCTATTTGAAACACCAGTTTCAGTAATTTTGTATCTAATATAATCGTCATCAGGTTTGTCCAAAATCCCAAACCGTTGATTCTTTCTTTCTAAATCAAATTTCCTAACTGTTTCTATATGCTCTGACAAGTATAAATCTAACAGAACAATAACTACTACTTGATATTTCTCAGCAATTTCAACTGCATCAATTCCCGCTTGGAAAGCTTCTATAACAGAACTTGGGGCTATTATCACTTTAGGAAATTCTCCTTGACTTATTCCGTATGCTTGGAAGAGATCAGCTTGCTCAGTTTTTGTAGCCATACCAGTAGAAGGACCAGCTCTTTGAGAGTTGATTACAACCAAAGGAATTTCTTCTATCCCCGCCATTCCTACTAACTCTGACATCAAACTGAAACCTCCACCTGAAGTACCAGTAGCTGCTCGAGCACCGCAATAAGCTGCACCTATTGCCATACCTATAGCAGCGATTTCATCCTCAGTTTGTTTCACAATCATACCTAGTATAGGTAGATGTTTTGTCAAGTAGTGAACAATTGATGTTGCTGGGGTCATGGGGTATCCAGAATAGAATTTTAAACCAGCAGCAATCATTCCTAGTGCTATAGCTTCATTCCCTGAAATAATCATCTGTTGAGCTTTCTCGTACTTAAGTTTCTCCCATTTAATTGGCCAGTTGTTCTCTGTAGCAAAAATACCTCCCTTCTCTAAAGCTTCAAAATTGGTAAGAATAACTTCTTCCCCTTTGTCTCCAAATTGTTCGAAAATTACTTCTTTTATCAGTACTTCATCTAAGTTTAGAATTTGACTGATTGCACCGAAACCTACAATGTTTTTCAGAACTTTTAATTTCGAGATATCTTTAGTAATCGCTGCTAAAGGTATTGGAAGTTTGATAATATCCTCGCGATAATCCAACACATCCAAATCAATGTAATCATTATCATAAATCACCATTGCGTCTGCGTTTACCCTTGATTTGTGGATACCTGCAACATGGTTGTTAAGGAGGACAATGATGTCCGCATCTTCACCGATGGAAAGAACTTCATCAGTTGAAGCTCGAATTTGATATTCGTTATATCCACCACGTATAACAGATTGATAACTTCTGAATCCAAGAACGTTAAAATTGTGTTTTTTGAGAATCTTGCTAAAAAGGTCTCCTAAGGACACTAAACCGTCTCCTGCGCTACCCACAAATCGAATAATTACATCCTTTGTCATTGAGCGTCTCCTAGCGAGTTTAAACGCTAACAGCTCAAGATATTAACAACTTATAAAATGATGTGTTTGAACACGACTTAACCCATCCACCAGACCAGAAAAACAATTTCAGCAGGCAGAACAATAAGTGCTATCAAAGTTAACAAAGCAATTGATCTACTTGTAACAACTTCATCTAGATTGAAGTATTTTGCATAAGCTGTATTAGCAACAGCTGGAGGAGCTAAGGATTGAATGGCCATTGCAACAATCATACCAGCTGGGATAGGTAAGAAAAAGAGAATTATTACCACTAACATACCTCCTCCAAATCGGGCTATGGATTGTCTGAAAATAGCTACTTGTTTCCATTCTTCTTTCTTAGGTAATTTGAAGCTTAAACCTACTAGAGCAAGCATTATCACCATGGAAACATCTTGAAAAATTGATACTGCTAAATGGTCACCTAGAGAAAAGAATCCTAAAGAAATACTGTTCAAATCTGTTAATGTTGTTATATCTGAAGTTAGAAAATCTGCTAAATGGTGAGCTATAGTAATTTGTCCAATTGAAAATCGTAAAATTAGTCCTACTACCATACCTATTGTAGGCGGAAAGAGTAACAATCCCTTGACTATTTTCCAAATTGATTTCTGTTCAGTAGAACCAAAATGTAAACCAAAATAAACACCAATTGTGTTTCGATAAAATGTTTGTACAATAAGGTAGAGAGACGCAGCTAGTAATCCTTCTGCGAGCATATTACCAGACATAATTCCAATAATTATTGGAAAAGGAAAGAATAACGCATTCATGAAACCTGTAGTATTTATCTCTGCACCGATAGTTTGGCAAGGAAGATCTTTTTTCTTCTTTCTAATCATAAGCCAATCAATGATCATGGAAAAAGCCATTCCGAGAGTTGTGACTAAAACTATGAACCACCAATTGAGACTTGTTAGTGAACCTGTATCCATATCTAGAAAAACTACAATGAGAAGTGCAGGAGAGAGAATATTTATACCAACAAACAATAGCCATTTACCAACTTTTTCAGCTTTGGACCATCTTTGTAGTAGAAATCCTCCAGCAATCCCAGCATAGATTATTGCTATTCGAATTGCAAGTTCTGCTAGATAATGAAGTGCCATTGACAGAGCAAACGAAATTTGGTTAATAAACCTTTTATTTGTGCGGAAAAAGAAAAATTAGGCGTAGATGCTCTTTAAGTTCTTGAGCACCTCTACGTATATAGGATGTTTTTTCTCTTTAGCTGTATCTTTTGCAAGTATAAACTCACTCAGATTCTGTGTTGCTTGAATAATTAGTGTCGGAGCGGTTGTTTCAATCAAAGGATATCCTTTGATGAGAAAGCCTTGAATTATGGTGTTGAACCTTATACAAGTTCGAGCTAAAATTTTGCTCTCATCTTTAGCTTTGATAGTCGCTGGTTCCTCGATTTTCAACCAATCAAGAGATCCTTTCTTTGAGATTGTAATCATCCAAAGTATGATAGCGAATCCATACAAAGCAGTTGTATTTCCAATTATTGTATAATGATTGAAGAACTCAAACAGATTAGAAATTTCGTTCAAAACGCCTTTATCTTTCTCAAACAATTGCATTGATAAGAGGAAATCTTTCTGAAAATCAGTTAAATTTTTCTTATATTTAGCATCCACTAAAAGGTGTTTGTCTCTTTCATCTTTCATCTCTTCATAGGTTTTATCAACAATGGCTAGTTCATCAATTAGTAAATTGAATTCCTTCTTTTTAACAGGAGCAACTTTCAGCTCTTTGATGTACTCCTTAACTTTTTCATCAATTTCTTTCAGTTTTTCTACTACTTCTTCATCAGTTACTTCAGTAGAGAACTTCTCCGGATCTTTTCCTTGAAAAGCTATTTGGGATTGTTTAACCCAGGATAATCCTTCTTTGAGTTTATCTTGAGTTAGTAATTTTTGAATAGTTTTGATCAATATGTACTTCTTTTCCTTCAGCTTATTTGATTGAGATCCTACAATTGATAAAAGAAAGGATAATGCATTAGGAATGATATTATAAGGATCCATCTGTTGGTTTCCACGCATTGCCTGGAAAGGTAAACCCTGCTCAATCCACTCTATTAATCCCCCCGTAATCATTGAGAATAGAGGATTGAAATTTGCAAATATGGGCATTGAAGCATAGAAATTTGCCATTGAAATGAAGATGTCTTGGTAACCAAAACTTGGTGTTTGTTGGTATTTTTTGAATGTTAATTCTTTCTCATCAAAAGTATACTGCATGGAATAATAATAGAGAAGATGTTTGTTCAGACTCACTTTAGAAAAGTCTTCTGCTTCAAAATTTTGTCCAGTTTGGATAGCGGTTAAAACATCTGGATTGCTGAACAACTCTATTCTTTCTGCATCTTCGATTGTTTCTTTGATAGCTTCTTGATCCTCAGGGTAAAGATTTTCTAGAACTTGAAATACCCAGTGTATCATGAAATTATAAAGAAATTCAGACTTTCTTAGAACTTTTCTCCATTTCATCCATTGTTCAATCTTCGCTGCATAGAGATCTTCCATTTTATCTAAATCTTCTTCCGTTATTTCTCGTGTAGAATAACGGAGAGGGTAGATTGAAACTGGCTTTGCTTCTTTGAACAAGAAACTTCCAAAATCCTTTACTAATGTACCAAAAACTAATTCTAAATCCATCATTGCATATCTGGTGATCACCTTAGCTTCTTTGAAATAATCTGGAAAAGATGCTCCTCGTTTGTAATAAGCTACTTTTAAAATTTGATCGTAAATTGGTTTAATGAACTTCTTTCCTTCTGCATCCAATCCTTCTAAAATTGTTTCAACGCTTACTTTTTCTTTGATATAATACTCAATTAAAAGACCGCCAAAAGTTGTTGCAGCTAAATCTCGATGGTTAAGATAGATTTCCAGGGCTTTATCTGTCTCTTTGGTTTCTTTCTTAACTTTAGTTAAATCAACCTGATCTGGAAGTTCAATAACTTTACCGCTTCTATCTTTGGGGAGAAGATACTTTCCTCCTTTTTCAAAGACTAATGCTTTCTTTTTAGTCAGTAATCCGAAAGTTATATCGGCATTTTGTAATGTTCCCTTGAATAGAACTACATCCATTTAAATTCCTCACTTAAGTCCTTCTAAATGCGAACCGCTAATAAATCTTTATTTCGACGATAACAGAAAGAATTAAAGAATGGTTTAGTGTTTTTTCTTTGATGAATAGGCTAGAAGCGATAGATTTCCTCCAGGAAGATCATAAAAAAATGGAATTCATTATTAACACATTAAATGATGAAGAAATGGTTCAGCATCACATTGTAAAAGCTTGGACCATAAAAGACATAATTGCTCATCTTGCTGCTTGGAACAAAGAATTAAGGAAATCAATAGATTGGATAATTTCTAATGAGGATGTATGGTATAGGAAGGGAGGTATAGATGATTTCAACAAGATTCAGGTTACAATTAGAAAACCTAGAAGTTTAGATGAGATTATCAAAGAGTGGCAATCCACCTTTGAACTTCTGATAAAAAGACTTGAAGAGCTTACTGATGATGAATGGGGTTTTGAATCGAAGTATAAATGGAAAGATGGAAACTCAATCAAAATCAAACATCTCTTTACCTATAGATATCTTGGTTTTGGTCATGAAGGTGGTCATGCTTGGCAAATCGAAGATTATTTCGAAAGTGACAGATGTGCTTGTAGAGTCTACTAGATGTCCATTACTCAATGTTTAAATTGTGACTCTTTACGTTTTTTCAATCATGATTCTTGATAAATATCTATCTAGTAGTGGTCGATACATCTGTGAAAATGTTAACCTAGCGGCAGGAACTCTTGCATGGGGTTTACGAGCTAAGAAAAGAGCAACTGAAGATCCTGAGTTCATCGATGCTACTATCGGTTCTGCTACCGAAGAAAATGGAGATTTGATGTCATTTCAAACACTTGTGGAAGAAACAAAGAAACTGACCAGAACTCAACTTTTTGCCTATGCAAATATGAGAGGGATTTTTGAGTTTGTTAATGCTTGGAAAAGAGACACATTGGATACATATCCAAGTGAATTGAGAGATAAGGCTGATAGATTATCTACACTTCCAGTTACATCTTGCGGAGGTCTCACTAGCGGATTAATGCTATCGAGTCAGCTGTTCTTCGATAAGAATACGCCTCTCTTAGTTCCTAATACCAGATGGGGGAATGTCGATAATGTATTCTTTAAGAATCAAAGATTGAAAGAAGAAACCTATCAACTGGTTGATAAAGAAGGAAATCTTGCTTTTTCAGATCTAATAGACAAACTGACAAAACTTCAATCTACTGAAGATAAAATAGGGATCTATCTTAATTTCCCAAATAATCCTTCTGGAATTAGTCCAACTTTGAGTCAAGTGAAAGAATTCCAAGATGCCTTGAAAGGTGTATCTAAACCTACTGTAATTGTTATTGATGATGCTTACGAAGGTTATGTTTATGAAGATGATGCTCTAAATCACTCTATCTTCCCATATTTAATTGGATTAAATGAAAATGTTCTTCCAGTCAAAGTTGACGGTCCATCAAAGAGATTTTGCGCTTATGGTGCCAGACTTGGAATGGTTACTCTTGGTCTTGATGAAGGAACTGACGATGCCAAAAAGACTGAGATAAGAGAGATGATTGCTAAAATATCAAGAACAAACACTTCAAGCTCTCCTAGAGGCATTCAAGAAGCTCTTACCAATGTTCTCACTAATCCGATTAAGAAACAGAAGATTGCTCTAGAGAGACGACGTAATCTTGAATTGTTGACTAAGAGGTATAAACTTGTCAAAGAATATGTAGAATCTAATGAGAGTAATATTCTCTATCCAGTAAATTTCAACTCAGGATTCTTTAGTTACTTCTTGATTAAGACACAACAAACTGCAACTGAAATATCTACAAAACTATTAGAGAAAGGATTAGGAACAGTTCCATTTGTGAATGAGAACAACGATTTAAACGGAATTCGGGTAGCTTTCTGTTCAATAAGTTCAGATAAAATAACTAAAGCACTAGACATATTGTATTCAATAAATTAATAGGAAAAAAAAGGAATAAGAAAGAACAGAATTTACTTCAGAGCTTCATCTGCTTTTCCTTTGAATATTTTCCAAAGCTTCATTTTCTTAGCTTCGCCAGATTTAATCTTGCGGAAGTTTTCTCCTTGTCTGCTGAGAACAATTAGCGTAATGGCCATCATAGCAGCAAAAGCAGCCCAACCGAATTCTCCTAACATACCAAATCCAGCATAAGTAGGGTCTACTCCAGTGATTATTGGTCTTGCTACCGTTACCCAACCCCAATCCCCTACACCTCCCCAGAATAGGAAGATTACACCCATCACTATGAAACTAACGAGATAAGTTATTGCACTGTACATAATCGCGGATCCGAGTACAAAATACAACACCAACCACATAGGCATGAATAGTGGATTGAAGAAGATCATTGTTCCTATTGTTGAAGCGACTCCTTTGCCACCAGGTCCCCATAACCAGATACACCAATTATGACCAAGTATAGCCGCGGGTCCTGCAAAAGCAATAACCCAAATATCTTGTTGGCTATATGAAAATGAGATCCATACTGCTATCCACATAGCAAAGAATCCCTTTAACATGTCAAGAATAGCTTCAATTATACCAACAGTATAAGCTAAACCTTTAGGTTTTTCTTGTGCCTGAAAAGCTCGGATAACATTACGTCCTCCGACGTTTTTGGATCCAACTGTACGAATATCAATTTTCAACCAAAGTTTAACTATAATCCAAGCAATTGGTATCGAACCTAAAAGATAACCCAGAGCAGCTGCCCATAAAACATCTAAAGTTATCATGTAAAATTCTCTTTCTTTGCTACTTTAAAAACTTTGTTCGATAATCTGAAATTGCTAATTATTAGATATAACAAAACAATGTCGTTTAGAAATATTTTTTATCAGAATATATTTTTGTAACTTGATAATAATGGCTAAAGAAATAACTTTAGAGAAGTTAGCTTCTATTCCATCGTTCTCTTTTATCACACCTAATCATAAGAAAGATAAAATAGGATTTTATTGGAATAAAACTAAACGACAAGAGTTCTATATTATGGATCCAGTTACCATGAAATATGAACAGATAACAGATGGTGAGCTACCAAAAGCAATTAGAGCTGGTTTTATCTGGTTAAAAGATGACATTCATATCACTTACACACGAGATAAGGATGGAGATGAAAATCATAATATTTACTTGTATAATACAGAAACCAAAGAAAGTGTGCAATTAACTGATACTCCTGAAGCTCAAGAATATCCTCAAGACATAAGTCCTGATGGCAAAAAATTGCTATTTTCTTCCAATCGTCATGACCAATTGAATTTGTTTATCATGGATATTGACTCGAAAGAAGTTACACAATTGACAGCATTCGATAAACCTGTCTGGAGTCAAGCAGATTGGGCTAAGAATGGTTGGATTTACTTCAATTACAATGAAACCTACAACATCAAAAATAGTGATGTTTGGTGTATCAAAGAAGATGGTAGTGAAATCAAGAAACTATTCACAGTCTCAGAAAACTCAAATGACACTTACAGTGCAATCTCTTCTGATGGAAAAATGTTGGCTATTGGTAGTGATGAATCAGGTTTGAATAGAGCTGGTATATACAACTTGGAAACTGACGAAAAAGTATGGCTAGGAGATGGCAAATATGATGAAAATGCTGTCAAGTTTTCAGCAAATAATAAGAAAATAATAGTCCTCCGTAACCATGAAGCAGAAATTAAACCTATCATCTACGAAGTTGAAACTGGTGATGCTAAAGTTATACCTTTCAATGGGTTAACTTACATGACAAGTTTCATTCTAGAAGACAAATACATGGTATACATGAAAATGGACCCAAAAACTCCTGTAGTAATGGCTCGTTATGATATAGAAAATGACAAAGAGGAGATTATGATTGAATCTCAAACGGATTTAACTGCTGAAGATTTCTATGAACAACAATATATCAAGTATCCATCTTTTGATGGTAGAGAAATAGCTGCTACAGTTTATACTCCAAAGCTAGAACCTGGTAAGAAGTATCCAGCTTTAGTTAATGTACATGGAGGTCCGACTGGACAGTATTTCCAGATGTTTGATATGTTCTCTCAAGTTTTTGCTCATGAAGGTTTTGTAATCCTCAACCCTAATATCCGAGGAAGCACTGGATATGGTAAAGAATTCATGGAATTGAATCTTAAAGATTGGGGCGGGGGAGATGGTAAAGATGTTGTTTATGCTAAGAAGTATTTAGAATCACTCGACTACGTTGATGCTGATAAGATTGGTGTATTCGGTGGCTCCTATGGAGGTTATATGACTTTCATCCAACTTACTAAGTACGCTAATGCAGGTTGGAATGCTGGATCTGCATGGATAGGTATTTCTAATCTTAAAACAATGTTTGACAAATCTACGCCTCATTTCAAATTTTTCCTATTACAACATCTTGGTTCTTATGAAGAAAACAAAGAAGTTTGGGAACAAGGTTCAGCTATGAATTTTATTGATAACATCAAAGTTCCTATTCAGATGATTCATGGTGTTAATGACCCTCGATGTCCTGTTGAAGAAAGTAGACAGTTTAGAGATAAGCTCATCGAGATGGGTTGGAAGGAAGGAACTGAAGGTGAAAAAACATATGAATACGTTGAATTCGGTGATGAAGGGCATGGAGCTTATTCTGACATTGGAATGAGAATCCGAACTTTCAAACTATTCATTGACTTTTTCAAAAGAAGATTGCTCTAACTTCCTTCTTCTTTTTTATTTTTGTTTTTAATCGTCATATTGAAATATGCTAGTAATGTATTTTCCGTGACTAGTTATGATTAAAGAGCTCAAAGATACTACCGATATCGAAAAAGCAGTTAATTTAGCAGCCTTATGCTTTCATGATCCAGTAAAAAAGTTAAAGGAATATTATTTCGAAATACAAGAACTTGAAATGCTTGGTATCTATGAAAATTCAATTCTAAAAGCAGCAGCTGGTTCATATAAGTTTCAAATGTTCATTAGAAACCAAATCTTTGATTGTGCTGGCATTGCCAATGTAATGACTGAACCAGCTTACAGAAGAAAGGGTTACGTGACGGAGCTAATGAATAAGATTTTAGTAGATAGAAAAAATCAAGGTTACCCTATAGCTGCACTTTGGCCTTTTGATCACAGTTTCTACCAGAAATTTGGTTTTGAAAGCGGAGAAAAGACAATCACTTTCAAATTCAAACCAGGACAAATAAAGTCTCAATTCAAAATTGAAGATAACATCAAAATTGAAGATGTCACGGATAAGAACGATTTCCTCGCTTTGATTCAAGTAGCAGAAAATGCTCTAAATAAGTATACAAGAATTTATGGTGACGTAGCAGCATGGCAAATGAGAGGTAAACTTCAAGAGTTCAAAACTTATCTTGTTGAGCGAGATGGTAAGCCAATAGCTTATTTATCACTCAAATTCAAAAAAGTGAAAGAATGGGAGTTTGATATGAACATCATGGATTTTGCATTTATTGATATAGAAGCTAAACACACACTTTTTGCTTTTCTGAGAAATTTTGAAGCTGATATAACCAATATTCTTGTCAATCTACCTTATCAAGAAGAAGTTGAAGGTTATCTAACCGATATAAATGATGAACATAAATTCAACCAATGGCCTGCAATGGTGAGGATATTAGATGTTCAACAATGTTTTGAACAACTAATTTATCCTAAAGACCTTGAATCTAAGATTTATTTCTCTATCGAAGATAAAATCATTTTAGAAAACAGTGGTATATGGGAACTTGATATCAAAGAAGGAACATGCAAAGCATCGATTATTAAAGAGGGGTTAATTGAAAAAGAGAAGGTTCTAGAGATTACTATTAACCAACTCACTCAAATCTTAGTTGGTTACTCATCTGTTGCTAAACTAATGGAACATCAGAACACGAAAATACCAAAAGAATGGATTGCTGAAAACTTATTCCCAGAGGTACCTACTGGGATTATGCTGTGGTTTTAGTTTGAATAAGTATAAATAACCCTAGTGCTAAATACTTAATCATGAGCGAACAAGAAGTTGAAAGACTAGAAAAAGAACTCATACCTTTTGCTCTAAAGAGATTTGATATGGACAGCTACAAAACAGTTTTTCCAATGAGTAAGATGGCAATGAAAATGGCCCAAAGTATGATGGGTGATTGGCTCAATGACTACGTAACTTGGCTTGTAAGAGCCTTTACTAGATGTTTATTGAATGTATCTACTGAAATCTATCTCAAAGATCTTGGTGCTGTTGTTGCAGCAGAAGCTAACTATATGTCTGGAGTGGGACCAATGGGACCTTTTGAAAGACAAAACATGGCTCAAGGTGGTAGTGGAAATCGCGCTGGTACAGAAAGTCTAGTAGAAACAGAGATACATGTTTGGTTACTTCATTTACAAGAGCGAAACATTTTACCTGGAATCTATGAGCGTTTCACAGGAAGGTATTTCATAAAATAAAAATAAAGAGGGAGTTTTTTAACTATAGAAGTCGTCTTCTTCGCGAACTTCTATATCCCCATCTTTTATTACAGGTTCTACTTGATAGACTATTCTTCCCTTCCAATAATATTCCCCAGTACGATAAATAGGATTCTTTCTTAGATACGCTAAGGTGCTTCGAGGAATATTGTACTTATTACTTATAGTTGACATAGTAACATTATCCTCAAACATCTGGAATATATCAATCAGTTTAGGTCTCATTTCCTCATCAATTTTGAGTTTACCATCCTCTATCTTATACCCAATAGGAGGTCTGGACATTATCTTTTGGTCATTGATTCTTCGTTTGATACCGTACATTCTTTTTTGCCTATATTTTTTCAATTCTTCTTCTCCAAGCAAATCGTAAATTCTGGTAACAAGCATTTCTTCAGACTCTTCTGTAGCTCTTATTTCTACTCCTCTGCTTCGAAGTAGAACGGAAGCGTATCCTAACATATCTACTTCTCTTGAGATCCTATCTCTTGTCTGTACCCACACTTCTCTTATGGGGTCTTCTGGTCGTTGAGAAT
>CAZPXJ010000080.1:11401-12966 GCA_964590855.1 uncultured archaeon | reverse complement strand
CAAGTAGAAATAGATTGTCTTGAGTATCTTTCAGCTGAATCAAATTTCCACCAAGATTTTTTGGAACCTTGTAACTTAGAGTGTCAGTTTTAACAACAAGAGCGTCATTCTCTTCTATTTGATCACTAAAAATTTTTACATTAGAAGTATTTTTGAGAAGCACTGGAATTTCGAAATCTAACTCGAATTCCCCACTTAGATGAATCTTGATCAAATCACTAGATTTCATCGTTTTTTCTGGAATAACCAATTCTATTTCGAGTGGTATCACAGAATGTGGAACAATTTGAGGCATCTGTATAGAAGGTTTTTTTCCATCTTCAGTTACAAATGAACCTTGCCAATCATCAGGAAGATCTAGGGTCAAAGTACCTGGGAGAGGATAAGGTGTTAGTGAGAAAAATTCTACAGTTGTTTTCACTGTTTGACCTTTTGTTAAAATGTTAGTATCCTTTATATTCACAGTCAAAGGAGAGGTAGTTTGAACTCCATACCAGTTTTCTTCGAATGTTGATTCTTTTTGGCCAATCAACTGGTTCCATCTAGTTCTAACATCTCTAATAGAACTAAGGGAATGGGAGTACCATAGATGCGCTACTGTCACTTTTTCACCTGAATTCAGAGCAGTTTGATTACTTTCTAGTGAATAAAGAAATCCTTGATTTATTTTTATTTTCTCAATATTTATTGGATTCCAGATTACTGCTGATACATTAGATTCTCCATGTAATTTTCCTGCAGTCCATGTCTCATGCCAATCTTCGGGTTTATCGGAGACTAGTGTTTGAGTCATCACAGGAAATGTTGGATCACATTTTACATATTTGTTATAGATTGGAGTACAGACATATGCAAAATTACCTATTGGATTAACATTTAGACCTCCTCCCGAAGATGTTGTTATTCTACCTCCCGCTGTTATTTTTCCATTAGAAGCTATGTTTTCTAATTCAATCCAATGCTCAACTTCCTTAACTCCAGGAGTTACTTTTAGATATTTGATTACTCTTAATCCTTCGACTTGTATACTGTCTCCTTTAAGTATTAGAGTTAGTTCTTTCCCCTTTCGTTGAACTTCATAATCAAATTTCAATGTTCTATCTAAATCCAAACCATAAGGAGGTCCTATTTCAAAAAACGACCGTACTTTAGAATCTTCAATAAATCTTCTTCTGAAGTAGATATTAGCGCGTTCTAACTCTACTCTTATTGCCCAAAAATCAGTAAGTAAAAATATTCTTTCCTCACTAGAACCCATCACAACTTCTGAAACATTAGAAACATTTGCTACCAGAGGAATCTTAAATTCAGGCATTTGATGTTCATTACTTCTAATTTTTACAGTTGGAGTAGCATGAATTGTGAAAACTGATTCTGTTATTTCTTTTGGAATTGTTATTGGTATTTCAATCCCAGTTATTTCAGCAGGTTCAAGAGAATATTCTATTGCTTCTTCTTTTTCTGATATCCCATCAATATGGTAGGTTATTTTTCCTGAAAGAGCTTGATCAGTATAGTTCTTTAAGTCTAGATGAACCTTCTTTTCTATACCTAAAGGTGTGTCA
>CAZPXJ010000080.1:0-11391 GCA_964590855.1 uncultured archaeon | reverse complement strand
CTCTGAATCAGTCATTATGGCAATAGCAGGATGGATTTTTCCGCCTGTTGAAAGCTTCATATTATATGATTCAAAAGAGAAAAGAGTTTCAATTACTTCCGAAGACCTTTGAACATCTTTATGTTCTCTAGATGTATGATCGATGATGAAACTTTTACTTACTGTTTTAGTTTCACCTTTACCAATACTGATGGAAGATGGAAATTCTCCAATCCATTTTAGTCCCTTAAATGGAGTTACATCTAGTTTGATTTCTAAGTCATCGTCTAATTCATTAATAATCGTATATCTCAATGTATTTTTTATACCCATGAAAATTTTATGTGATTGTAATCTTCCTTTTATAGAAATTCTTTTTCCATCTAATATTCTTTCAATTCCTGTAAATCCCCAACCAAATCTATCTACTTCAAAAGATAACCTATCCTCATCCACCTCAAAGTTATAGTTGAACACTTCCATACCATCGACTTCTTCTCTATCTGGTGCTTGAATTAAATCGCGCTTAAAGCATCCATACCAATCTTGATGCTTGTCAAACCATTCTTTTGATAGTGAATTCTGCAAAACTCCAGGTATGAAATCTTGCATATAAACACTTGAATCAGGAACCCAAAACAGACCAACTTTTTTATAAAGGGGAACAGCTTCCATATTCCCTGACCATGTGTGAAGATCTACTCTAAATATTCCTTTTTCTTCAGCAACTTCTAATGCTCTCAAGAGCAATCTTTTACCAAATTTTTTTCCAAGAACTTTAGGATGAACGCCTAATATACTGATGTAGGCTGCGTTTTTATCTCGCCAATGAGGATAGAGTCCACAGTAACCTACAGGATTATCTTCATCATCCACAGCAATTAAATCAGCTAAGGCTGAAGTCTTATCCAACATATCCTTAACACGTTGTTCGTTAAAAGGAACCGCTCCAGTAAAACCTCCCGGCCAAACCTCATTAAATGCGTTAAACATATCTGCACATTTCTCAGCCATTGCTGGTTCGTATACAGTAATTTTACCACTTTCTGACATAATTTTACACCAAATCTACTTTCATATAACAAGAATGACCACAGTATTTAGATACACTGGACACTTGTGACCATCTTTTGTTATTTTTCACATCCACGATAAGTCTCAAAAATATATATAGGTGTCCAAAACCGTTTGGTTTATTTCTTGTTGGAATGGGTTAAAAGTTGAAACCAAAGTGTGAGAAATTAATTTATCTTTCTAGTTTTAGCTCAAATTGTTTTATTGATTCAGGTATGTCTTCATCTTTTGTTTGTTTAGCGAATTCTGTCCCTATTATTCCTGCTAGTAACTGTCTATCGTTGTTTGGGGTATCCATAAAAATGAATCTTCCCTTAGGCATCTCTTTGGAATAGTTGTAATAATCAATTCTAGGATGATATCTATCTAAAGGTCCTGTTGTTAGAAAAACCTCTTTTTTGATTTTCTTTAAATCATCAAAAATATTAAACTTATCATTTTGGAATGTCGCTTTTTTGAATTTCCAAGGTTCAATTCCTCTAGTAAATTCAATCATTCTATCTCGTTGATCCTTATTCTTCATTCCAAATGTAAACACTTTAGCAAGGAATATCCTCATAGAAGAAAGAATGAATTTTGGAACTACTCTTAGAAGAACTTTTATGATTGATCTTCCCAAAGGCCATTTAATAATTGGGTCATGAACTATAGCTGTAGGAGGATCTAAGTATCCATGAATTAAACCTTCAAGAATAACTGCTCCGCCATAACTAGAACCCACAAGAACGTAATCTTTGTCATTCAATCCAAGCTCCTTCAGTATTAAGCTTACATCATATGCTGTGTATTTAATGGTCATTGATGTATTTCTCGTTCTCTTGATTTTGCTGGATCTCTTCTCTCGGGTTTCAACATAAAAATATTCACCAAATCCTTGATGAGTTATGTGAAAATCAACCCAGGTTCTAGGATTAGCAACAAAACCTGGAAGGAAAACTATCGGTCTCTTAGTATCGGAATTTTCAGGAACATGATGATATACTTTGATTTCTCCATCATCTACAGGTACATAGAGAATCTCAGCTGCCCCTTCATCCATAAAAGTTGGTACATCTCTTCGTCCTTCTTCTAACATTTTAGTTATTGTTACAATTTCCTCATCTGTATGAGTGAATAGTTTTTCTTTATCTACCATGAGATAAAACCTAATGATTTTTTTTTGGATAGTTAGAAAAAAGCGCATTATAAATATTTGCAAGCAATAATTCTCTGGATTACTTCTTCTTCAATCGTGCTATCACTATTATTACAGCTAAAGACACAAACACATTGAAGAAATTAGCAGGTTTTGTTGTAGGTGTAGTTTCTTCAGATGAATCATAAAATATGTTTACAATTGTAGTGTTGTAATATTCTACCAATTCTCCACTTTCTCTCCAAGAAAGGTAGGGTTTAATTTCACCAAGTTTCATACCTAAAAGCTCATCTGTGAGATTCTCATTGAAATAGAGAGGATTAACTTCGATTCTAAAAGGAGACTCAGATGTATATTCGACTTCAAACGTGCAAGCTCTATATCTTACGAAAGCAACATCAACTACATCGTTGAGTTCAATACCTTCAATATCATCATAAGCTGAAATCAAGCTTAATTGACCAATTATTACTAGAAAGATTAACATTGTTTTAGCAAGTCTATTCAGATGCATCAGTAATGAATAGGGTTTAACATTCAAAAACTTTTTTGGCAAATTAATTGACTATTTTGTTTCTTCTTTTAACAAGGATTGTTGAAATTATCAAAGTAGAGGTTATTATTGAAAGAACCGTTAAATCTGTTTGAGATGTTCCATCTTGCACTTTCCCTGCATCAAACATTATCTCGTTGTTCAGGGGTTCTATTGTTGCGATATCTAGAAAATTAGCTACTTTTGGAACATAAACAATTGTACCATTATCATAGAAAATTTGTATGCGATAACCTATTTGCATTCCAATAGGAAAATCAACAGAATAATTACCTTCAAATTTCAACGCACCAGGGCAACGAATATTATTTTCAATTTCATACATTTGTACATAAACATAATCGCACAAACAGATCATAGTATCAGTTATTTTATAGATGAAAAGTTTAACAGCAGTTGCATTTGTCTCACAATCGAACTGTATTTGCACTGACATAATTTTTCCAAATTCAATGGGATTGGGATATAAACTAATGCCCACTATTTCATTGGGATAGAGAGAGGAACTAACTTTAGTAATGTTACTTGAATTTAAGAAAACTAGCGAAAGTGTTAGGATGAGTATTGTATAGCTAACTTTCTTTTTCATTCTAATATGTCATAAACTTTCAACAATAAAAACGTTATCAAAAAAAGATAAGGATACTATCTGTTGAGCTTCTTCTTGCGTTTAACAATCAACGAAGTAGAACTGATTGCAAGAACAGTTCCAAGTATACCACAACATCCAACACTATCAGTTTTAGCTTGAACTGTACCAGCATCAAAATAATAAAAATCTGTCAATGGTTCAATTACATCCATATCAAGAAATGCAGATCTTTCGGGAACTGTGATAGCAGTATCGTTGTCATAGTTGATTTTGATGTGATAACCTATTGTTGTTCCTATTTCATATTCAATCAAAAATATGCCTGCATATGTTCCTGTTTCTTGTTCAACCATTGTAATGGGTGATTCGCAAAGAAAATTAGGTGTTAATGTACAAATAAGTAACTGAACATATGAAATATTAGTAGTATCATAGAAGACAACTGTTACTGTTAGATTTTCTCCATGAACTGGAGCAGATGGACTTTGCTGTATGGAAGTGATTCCATAAGATGTTAAGGCATCCACTTGATCACCTACAAATAAGATTGATAGAAATATAACAAACAAAGGTAAGAATTTTGTAACTTTTGTTCTATTTTTCATGCTAACCACCTAAGAAAAATTCCAATAATAAATATATCCCTACACCAACTAATATTACACCACTGATCTTTTTGATAATCTCTGTTCCAGCTTTTAGCTTCTGGAGTATTGCATCTCTGGAAACGCTGATTAGAAGAGTTGCACCTACCATCAGAATGATAATTGTTAATGCAAAAACTAGATAAGCAAAAACCATTTTCAGAACTGTTTCTTGTGCAGAAACTTGGAGACTAAATGCAATAAATATAGGAGCATTGCAACCTAAGGAAGCCAATCCATAGCCCAAACCATACAAAAATGTACTAGAGAATTTTGACAAGTTAGTATTCTTCCCTTTAGTTTCTGAAGAAATCTGTTTCTTCCTAATCCAATTCAATACTCTAGATAAGGAAAATTCTAATCTTGTAAACATAAG
This sequence comes from uncultured archaeon, assembly GCA_964590855.1. Classification (GTDB taxonomy): domain Archaea; phylum Asgardarchaeota; class Heimdallarchaeia; order Heimdallarchaeales; family Heimdallarchaeaceae; genus UBA460. Next base: position 7,038 of record CAZPXJ010000080.1, on the reverse strand, counting down.
AATTCCTAAAACTATGAAAATCCCACCTATTATGGGTAAAGCATAAACAACATATGGCAAAATAGAGTTACCTGCTGCACTTACTGCAACTCCTATTATCAAGTAGCTGACCAGTATTCCAATTCCACTGCTTAATCCTAATAATGGGTAGAGCCACAATTTACGTTTCTCACTCTTTGCTTCCTCTTCTGCAGTTTCTTCCTCTTCTTCTTTTTTCTTTGGAACATCCATACCCAAAATATGAGCAACGTAGCTAGGCATTAATGGAAACGAACAAGGAGAGAAAAATGAAGTTATGGCTACGATGATTGCAAAACCTATTACTACTCCTTGGTAGCTAGTTAATCCTCCTCCAGTAGTTTTCCCTTCTATTGCATCAATTAATGCAGTCTTCAAATCTTCTTTAGGAACTATACCCTTATCCACATAGGTAATATTCCCTTCAGGGTTAATGATAACAAATGTAGGAGTTTGTGAAACACCGTATTCAAATTGCATTTCTTCTGGAGCAATAGCAGATATCCAAGTAATATTTTCGAGAACCGCATGAGCTCCTAATTCAGTCAGATTATCATCTATCACGATGTCGACAGATATGAATTCTATTTTTCCTTGCAGATCAGCATCATAATATAAATCATTCAGAACTGGGTTCATAGCTTTACAGGGAACACAAGAGATACTCATGAAATCAAGAAGAACTGTTTTGGGTTGTAAATCTGAAATCAAGAAACTTGTTCCATTTGTGTTTTGTAATTCGTAATCAGGTGCAGCAATAATTTCTGTTCCCAGAGATTCAATAATAAAGTATACACCTACAGCACCACCAATAATTAATATGGATGCAATTAGTATGGCAATCTGACTCTTTTTCACACTTCTGGAGCAAATGAAGTCATTTAAAAATTGTTGGATTTGAAAAAAAATAATAGAATGAGGAGTGTTTATTTCCTCTTTCGAAATGTCTGAGCAACTGAAACTATAGCTATTACACTAAGTAAAGGTATAAACAAGAAATAACTACTTTCTTCTGTTTCTGTTGGTGTGGGTGTTGTAGTTGTTGGTAGGTCAGCTACAGCTAAATCTTCAGTAACTTCGTTACCTGCTACATCTCTTACAATTATATGAGCTGTAAGGTCCCAGGGATTGGCTAGAGTATACAATAATTCAGCTGAGGCTACCATGTGAGTTCCATTGAAATCATCAAAAGTCGCTGCTTTCTTGATTGTTACTCCTTCCATAAACCAAACATCTTTTTTCATAAATAATAAATCTTCTTCTATTATTGCATAAACAGTTACGTTATATCTAGTCTCAGAAACCTCAGACCATTCAACTGCAGTATTGCTAATTACAGGTGGACCAGCATCTACATATTGAGTAACTGGTAGATAGATCACACTAGTTAGATTTGCATTATTGAAGTAATCCTTCACATAAATTTGAAGCTCAAGAGTTGCTAGTGGATATAGGAAAAGAGAATCCAAAGGTATTCCTTGATCGATGATATAGAACCCATTCACTTTTTCAGCTGATAAGGCATATGTTTCTATTCCATCATTCACAATTCTCACTTCTATAGTCTGTAGATATCTATCTTCTGAGATATTGGCAAATATTTCAAATCTAGGGTTGAAAATTGATAGCTCTGTGTTGTTGTAAAAACTAATTTCTTCATAGTAAGGAGTTGTTGTATCGTCAGGTAATAAAGAACCTAGTATTCCTCTAACTGTTATTTCATCAAATCCGACTTCAGCATAGATCACATGACCGGTTTCATTAATCAAGTACATTGTTGGAATAAAACCTGAACCATAATTTAGGTCTTCATCTATGGTACCATTGATGTCTGAACCAACTATCCAATCCATATTATGTGAGGCTTTGAAACCTGATATTTGAGCAACTGTTTCACTAGTATCAACATCAATTGAGATAATTTGGAACATATCCTCAGTATACATTAAATACAATTCTCGAATGATAGGAAGTGCTGCAATACATGGACCACACCATGTTGCGAAAAGATCTATCATGACTATTTTTCCTTGAAAGTCTGATAATTTATACTCTATCAGACTATCAACGTCTGTAATGTTGAAATCTGGTGCTAAAACACCTTCGCTTATAGTATTTATCTTGTTCTCTCCTCCAGCTGGAGGTGAAGAAATAGCATCGATTTCATAACTGTTTATTATGAAAATAGGTAAAATCATTACCATAATTAAAACAAGTGCTTTTTTGTTCTTCATACTTGTCTAAAAAATGCCGTTATATTTCAATATTCCCTAGTTAACAAAAACATCTTTATCAAAGGACCTAACATTTCAAAAAATTATTCTAAATAGGTAAATATAGTTGAAGCTAAAACAAAAATAGGTTTATATATGTCTGTGTGAAATAAGTATTGGTTGTGAGCAATTTATTTTATTACTCACAACCCTCCCTCCCTCAATCCCTCTTTGAGATCTAATATTGTTTTATCGAATTCTTCTCGTTTTAGAAACCATATTTGATTAATCTTAACGTTAAATAGTTCTTCTATCTTTTCTACAATTTGGTGTCTAACAACAAAAACAACCTTCATTCCAGGTATTTTTTTATTCTCAAGGAATTGTTTTATTCCCTCATAAAGACCCTTCTTTTTTGATTCGAGCCAAGCTATTTCATCTATAATCACTGTATCAGCTGTTTCTATTTCTCGTATAGTTTTCCTCGCAAAATCTAAAGCTCTTTTTGAGAATTTAAAATCCCCTATCTCTGCTTCAAGTTCATCTCCCTCTTTCCAAAAAACTTCTTCTTTGTTGGTTCTTACATTGACGAATTTCTTCACTTTTTGTCCTTTTGAAATTATCCCACTTACTTGGTAGCCTTCCTTGATTAGCTGTTCTGCTAGTTTCTCAACAAGAAAAGATTTTCCTTCTCCCTTTCTCCCTGTTACTACAAAAAAAGGCATTATATTTCTTACTCGCTACCTACGATAATGTCTCTCCACGATTCTAATATATGCAAAAAACCTTTTGCGCCTGCATCGACGACATTGGCTTCCTTTAACACATCTAGCATTTCTTTTGTTTGTTGTAGAGTGATACTACATGTTTCAACGATCTTGGTGATATATTCTATCCAATCAATTACAGGATTTTCTTCCATCAATTCTATTGCTCTATCTGTTGCTGATTTCATCACAGTTAGAATAGTTCCTTCAGTTGGGTTTAGAACCGAATCATAAGCAAACTCTGTTCCTTCTTTCAAAGCCTCTGTGAATGTTAAGGGGGTGATAGAACCTGCAGTATCTAGGTACTCAACTACTCCTATTAAAAATTGAGAATAAATTACACCAGAATTGCCTTTCGCACCTACAAAACTCCCTTTACTTATTGCATGGAAAATTTGATCGCTGTTCCCTTCGGTTATTAAGGCTACTTCTTTTACAATTGCTTGTAAGGTAAAGAAGATATTCGACCCAGTATCCCCATCTGGTATTGGAAAAACATTTATCGCGTTGATATTCTCTTTTTCTATGCCAATTTGCTTTTCACTTTTTATCATCATATCTTTGAAAAGAATAGGTTGTATAGAATGGGTTTTACCAATCATCTCAATCACTTCTGCTTGATACGATACACGATAATACGGCTTTCTTTAAAAAGGTTATTTTACGAAGAAAGAACATTTTTTCATTATTTTTTACAAGAAAAATGAGTCCAACCGTCAATCTTAAGTACTATATTTTTTGTGCAGAGCTTGTTAATGGTGAGAGTTATTGGTTGAAGAAGGTTATTGGGGCATTTACAAAAACATCGAAAACATGCCTTTAGAGCGGTTTGATCCGTTTAGAACAGTTGTAAATGAGTTCAACACTAAAGTAGGACATGTGACACAATTTTCTCCTATCAGAGGAAAGCGTCCATTTGAATATGATGAGAATAAAGAAGAAGACTTTAATTTACAGAAACCTAAAGATGATTCATTCTGTAGAGTTGTTAAAGGGGAATTACCAGCTGTTATTCTATCCAAAGACGATAAAATAGCTGAACATTCTTTAAGTGTTAATTATGTTAAAGGTAATTTACAAGGTTTTACTGCTATTTCAATTGTTAATCTTTTTACACCAATGGCAAGGGTGTTATTCGAAAATATTCGACAGATTGACTCTGTAAAAAACAAAAGTGTTGGTATAGGTATTGTTCATCTTTTAACCAAACATTACGATGTCCTCTCTGAAGTCCCTGTAGAAGAAGTAGTCAAGCTTTTAAAAACAACACAGCTAGTTCATAAGAGTAGTATCAAAGATTTGAAAGCAAAATATAACACAGATAAAATGACAATTCTGCATTTCTTCAACATTGGTGAGGAATCTGGTGCCAGTATTAGTCACCTTCATTCTCAAACATATATTTATGCAAACGATATTGGACATGGTTGGACTTCTCTTGGATTTCTAAGTGTTCCAGGTTTTCACAAGAAATACAAAAATGATGAAACTTATTGTTTAGCATGTGAAATTGCTAAGAGTAACAATAGTGTTGTTGATCCTATTAATCAGGAACTTCTAGTGAAAGAGAGATTAGTTTTCGAAAATAAAGAATGGAAAGTTTTAACAGCTTTTTCACCGGAAAGAGATGGTCAATTAAGATTGATTTCAAAAAGACATATTGCACAGTTTGTTGAATTAGACAATGAACAAATTCAAGGTTTGGGTGAAGCACTAGTTATTGCAAATAAAGCCTTAGACAACTTTGTTAAAATGGCTAATCCTAGCATGAACCTTTTGCAAGACAGAAATATTCTTTTTAGACAGGATAACGTTGGATACAACTCGGGTATGCACCTCATGATAGATATCATCCCTATCCAAAGAATTGGTGGTGCAGAAATCATGGAAACCTATAGAATAGCAACAATGTTTCCAGAAGATGTAGCTACAATTATGAGAAAAAGCTTAAAAGCTACAAAATAGAGCCAGATATAGAGGTCAAATCAATGGCAGAAGAAGAGAAGGTTCCAGTTACCTTTATACTCCATGCTTACCAACCCATTACTCAGAGAATTGAGATATTAGAAAGAATCATTAATAACTGTTATATTCCGTTCTTTGAAAATTTGATCAAAAAACCACATGTAAAGATAACTTTGAATATTACTGGATGTCTCTTAGAAGTTCTTGCTACAAAATATCCATATGTTCTAGAGCTTGTAGAAAAAGGCATTTCAGCTGGTCAGATAGAAATAATGGGATCAGCTTTCTATCATCCACTTCTACCATTGTTGTCAATTGAGAATCAAAAATATCAGATAGGAAAACAAAAAGAGATAATTCAAAATATTCTTGGAATGAAATCTACAGTTTTCTTCCCTCCTGAGTTGGCAGTATCTGAAGAAATTTTACCTCAGATTTTAGATAAGGAATATACTACTATAGTAGTTCCTGAAAACATCAATTCTGTTCCTTATGGATGTAGTTATATTCTCAAAAGTGGCAAATCAATTCACTTAATCAAACGAAATAAAGAATTGAGTAATAAGATCTCATTTAACTATTATAAAAGAAATATCTCACATTGCGTTATAGATTTACAGATTCAATATAAGCAGACCAATTTACCAATCATTATGGCGATGGATTTAGAAACATTCGGCGAGCACATGGCGGAATATTATTTTTATTTCTTTAATCTCGCTGATCAAATAGAAACAATGACATTATCCAGTTGTTTGAATAGATTTCCAATTGAACAAGTCAGTGATGTTTTCATTCCTTCTTCTTGGTCAACAACTCAAGCTGATATAGAAGCTTTTATTCCATACCCATTATGGGATCACCCTTACAATTCTGTCCATCAGCTTCAACATACTCACCTACGATTGCTTCATCAGATAAAACGTTTCTTACTAGATGGAGACTGGAGGGATGAATATCATGCAGCTTATTATTCTTGCCAATTCTGGTGGGCATCAAAAGATTGGTGGTCACCAGAACTAATTCACACTGGGTTGAAATACCAGAGAAATGTTTTAGCCAAAATGATTGAAAATCTCTCAATAGACTCTCAACAAATAATTTTAAATCTCTCCAATGATATCATTCAAAAGATAGTAGATATAGCTTTACAACTAGAGGATAAAAATGAACATAGTATTTATTTCAGCTGAAATTGTTCCATACTCCAAAACAGGTGGTTTAGGAGATGTTTCTGCGGCTTTTCCAAAAGCTATGAAAGAATTGGGACACAACATAATTATATTTACACCATTGTATAAGAAAATCAATTTAGAAGAACAAAATATCAACTTAGTTAAGAAGGATCTTCTCGCTCCCGTAGGAAATAAACTCGAAATTTTCGAACTGTATGAGTCTATTCTTCCAGATAGCCATGTTCCTGTTTATTTCATTAAAAATGATTATCTCTTCAGAGAAGGTATTTACGTTGATGAAGAAACTGGTAAGGATTATGAAGATAGCGCAATTAGGTTTTTTAGTTTCTCACAATCTGTATTCGCAGCCCTTGAATTACTTGAATTTACCCCTGACATCATTCATGCTAATGATTGGCACACAGGATTAGTTCCATTTCTGCTAAGGACTCAATATGCTGAAAAACCACAATTCAGTAAAACAAAAACAGTTTTTACAATTCACAATATTGGTTACCAGGGCATTTATCCTCTTGAAAAATTAGCTGATGCTAATATTCCTGAGATTTATTATGGTGAAGATTTACTTGGGTTCAATGATCAGGTTAATTTCATGAAAGCAGCTGTTGTTTATACAGATATTTTAACTACTGTAAGCTCAAAATATGCAGAAGAAATTCAAACCAAAGAGTATGGTTATGGCTTGGAAAAAGTCATTGAAACCAGAAAAGACGATCTTTATGGAATTGTTCACGGAATTGATCTAACAATTTGGAATCCTAAAGTAGATCCACTCATTGTCAAGAATTACGATTCAAGTAAGTTGAAAGGTAAAGCAGAATGTAAAAGCTACCTGCAAGATAAGTTAAATCTAAACGTATCAGATAAACCACTTCTAGG
>CAZPXJ010000079.1:0-13251 GCA_964590855.1 uncultured archaeon | reverse complement strand
ACAACAGATAGAATTCACATGAATATTGCTCTACCGCCAAATGTAACTCAAGCTCAGTATGAAACCTTACTTACGTTCAAAACCTATACTTATACTCCCACTAACGAAGAAATGCAGGATCTTATTCAGTCTGTCCATGATTTTGGAGGGATTGTAACTGTCAACCATATACCATGGTCTCAAGATTACACAACTAACCATCCCTCTCGTCAAGAATTATATGACTGGGGTATAGATTATATCGAAATTGTAAATTGGCATACTTACGACAATGAATCTTACTATTTCTGTTTAGATAATGGAGTAGGTATGATTACAGGAACAGATATGCATGCACCTGAAGAAGTCTATAGTTGGACTACATTGAACGCTACAGAGTTTACTGAAGAAGCTATATTTGCAGAATTAAAAGCAAGAAGAACTGGTTTCATCTTCACAGGAATACCCTCACCATATCCTATTGAACATCAATTGAATCCATCATATATAGCATTCTTCCCATTGCTAAAACTAGGAGAGTTTTTTGATAGTATGTACTCAAGTGGTTCATTTGGAGCGATTTTTGCTACTTTTATAGCCTATATTTATGGTATCTTCATAGTAGTTGAGGTATTACTTTACGCAATTAAGAAACTTGTACAAGTAATTAAGAAAAGGAAATTAGAAAAAACGAAAGAAGTATAGAAGATAACTACTTCTTATCGTATTCTTCAATTATTTTTACTGTTAAGTCGTAAGCCTTCTGCAAAAGTTCTTCAGCTAAATTTTCAGGAATATCTCTTGTCGAATGCCAAAGGTCGAAAACATCATCAGATCCAAAACAGAATATAGTTGTAGCGGGAATTTTCCTTTTTGTAAAACTTCCAGCATCAGTATTACCAAAATGGATCATTTTGGAGGGTAGATCAAAACCATGTTTCTTTGCAATATCTTGGAGGTGAGATACGAAAGTAGCATCATGTTGAACATTGTTGTCTTTTTCTTTTAACAAAATACCCAATATACCGCTCCCAAGTGTTTCAAAATTAATATTGATAGTATTTTCCAATTCCTGCACTCTTTTATCCACATAAAATTTGCTACCTACTAAACCAGGTTCTTCAGCACCAAAGGAAATTAATCTGATATCGATATTTTTCGGTGGATTCTTTTTCAAATATTCACCAAGGGCAAAAAGCATACTAACTGAGGTTAGGTTATCATTTGCACCTAGTAAAGGTGTATTAGTTACCATGTTCCTCAAGAAATAAAATCCAAAGACTAGACCAATTAGTGCAAGAATAAAGATGACATCCGGGAAAATATACCATCCAACAGTAAGGGATCCAAGATTATATGAGAACAAGAAAAGAGGAGGATTTATTTGTGGGATGAAATAGATGGTTTTCCAAATGCTAGAAAGAACTATCATCCCAACACCAAAGATTGCTGCGTTTTGAATAAATGCAATTGTTTGAGTTTTTTCTCGAATAAAGGCATATGAAATGCTGAGTCATGATGACCACTAAAAATCAAAGTTGTTTTCTTTTCTTCCTTAGCATCAAACTGGGCTATAATGTTTTTTGTTTCATCCTTCTTCACTAATAGGTTTACAAGATTCATATCTTTAAACCTAGCAAGAAAATAGATCAATAACATAAGTGCTGCAAGAACTAAAGCCAGGGGAGCTAGAAAGAAATAACTCACCACTGAAACAAAATATCCCCAAACAAGAAAAAGTGTTAGATTCTGTAGTGCTCTCCCAACTACTGGGAAGGTTTCAGTTTCAACATTAGGAGTGTAAGATTTGAATTTCTCCTCTATATAATTGCATGTTTTATGATCAGCTTCTGAACCTGTTATTCTAGGTCCAAATTTTTCACAGATATATTCAATAGGTTCCATTAAGGAAGTCATGACCTCTAAAAATAATACTTCTTTATAAAATTTGAATTGCTCAAGAACTCTCTTCTCTACTTTTTAACCTCAATCCTATTTCTTGTTTTATTTCATTCAGTTTCCAAAGAACAAAATCTACAGCATCATCGTTTATGATTCTTAGAGGATCAGCTTTTTCGTTAAGTTGACGGAGTAAATCTTCTCTCTTTATCTCTTCCATTTCATTACCTTCTTTGATTGAGGTTATGTAACCAATCAAACAGAGCAACTTGATTTATTAATTCTATGTAATATCATTATAATACAAAATTTGCATCATAATTGAAGATTAATACGGAAATTCCAAATCAAAGGTAAAATGGTGCGGAAGGGGTTGAGATTCTTTTTGCAAGACATTGGACGGACTAATTTCAATTTTCCTTCCTACACCTTAATTTTCCATGCTGTTCAGACATTTATTAATGTTCTTTTTCATTCCAATAATTAGAATGAAAATATAAATAAGTGTTTGACAAAAAAACGTTCATTAATTTGAGTTAACCTAGTTTTCTATTTTGAAAATACGGCATATAATTGAGATTTGAGTTGACTTTTAACATATTCTCTAAATTCCTTTTTACTTCCGAAAACAGATGTTTTATATTTTTTATCAAACAGTATTGTATTCGTTATCAGTACGGTTCCATGAACCATAGTCCAAAGATACAGAGCAAGTTTCTTAGAATCAATATTCTGAATATTCGCTTCTGAGATTGCATTTTCTAAAATCATCAATAGCATAGTGATTGATTGAGGTTCAAATTCAACTTCATCTGAACCATCTGAACTAGATGAATCAGCTGGAGGAGGAGGAAGTATAAACATTATCTGATATCTACGATAATTTGATTCAGCGAAATCAAAATAGAAATCAGCTAACACCTCAAGCAACTCAACTATTGTACCTTTGTGAGATGTAACAACTTCAGTAATTTCGTGTTCAAAATCAGCAAAATCTTGTTTAATTATAGCATACCATAATTCTCTCTTGCTAGACCAGTAATTGTAAAGATTACCTTGGGACATATCCAGTCGTTTAGCAAGTGCTCTCATACTGAACCCTCTTGTTCCTACCTCTATGAAGAGATTACGTGCTTCATCAATAATATTTCGAATCTGTTGCTCTTTCGCTTCTTTCGATCTGGCTCTAGTTTGAGTCATCGAAATATGTTATACTTCAACTAAATAAGTTTTTTTAATGAACGGTGTTCATTTAATAAATTTTATAAAGGTCTCACACAGAACAAGCTACCTACATGAATTTAAGGGGTGCAACACTTGATTGGAGATGCTCAGAGATTAAAGAAATATAAACAATCTTTTGATACTAATCCGAATCTACGAATTCGAGCTGCTAAAATTAAATTCCAACAAATGAATGAGATATATGCAGAGATTCTTAGATTAAAATTAGGTCTATCTAAACATACATGCTACTTAAGAAACTATTTGCATGTTTTATCTGGAGAAATGGAATTGTATTGTAACATTGACATTACAAGAGATGTAAATAATATTCTTTTAAAAATAGATGGGGGTATCTCAGAGGAGAATTGGGAGCAAATTGTCTCTGAATGTTTAAAGATCTACGAAATGATATACGACTTCTGTAATTAGATTTTCAAGAAAGCTCGTTCTGATCAAAGGATGTTTTTGTTGATTGAATTTTGTTATTTGCAACGATATATAAAGCATCATTAGAACAGAATAATGAGGTTTAAACATGGTTTCAAATATCACACAAACGATAGACAAGATATTACATAATCAAAAATGTATAAGTTTGTCAACCTACAAAGAAAATGGTGAAGGAGTACCTACGCCCGTCTGGTTTGCAAAAGAAAACAATGATATATACATAATGACTGAGGAGCAATCTTGGAAAGCTAAAAGAATAAAAAAATCCTCAAAAGTTGCGTTTGTTTCTTGTAGTTATAGGGGTAAAATAAGAAGAAAATTCAAAGATCTGCGAATTGTTGGAAAAGCTGAATTTCTAGAACAGGAAGAGAGTAAGAAGACTCAACAAAGATTCGCAAAGAAATATTGGGCTCTATACAGATTTTTCAGAAATAAGAATTACGTGTTCTTGAAAATATCTCCAACAGCAATATTGAAAGAACCTGATGCAGAAGAAGCTTGTGAAGATTAAACGTATCTTGATTTTAAATAATTCCAATTTTTGAGGATTTTTCTTTTCAATTCACACCTTCCTTGCAAGAAGATACCTTTTGAGATATATCTCCTTATTAGAAAGGAATAGTAAATTAGAAAAACACTATGTTAAACATTTATTTTTGAAAATATAGTTTAGTTTATTTTTTTGCACAATTACTACTAAACAGTTACAAAAAACATTTAACGGGTTTGTAAGATGGTAAAATATAGCAGATTTACCATAAATCATAAGCCAAATCTAATACCCTCATCATCAGTTTCAACTTCATAATTAAGAGTTTTAACGCTCCTTACAAGAGATAGAATGATCAACAAAATTGACACTACAAGTGATAGAACTGCTAGTGTAAAAGAGACTAGAACCAAAATTTCTAACCAAAGCCAACCTGAAATTTCCATGACCATAATAGAGAGTGAAGTAACAGCAACAAATAATATAGAAATAAAAGCTGCTAACATGGAATTTTTTATCAATTTTGCTTCTTTCTGGTATAAAGTTAGCATTTCATCAGCTTGTTCAGCTTTTGTCTTTTCATTATTCTGCAGATAGGTTATTTTTTGCTTCTGGAAAACATAAACTGAGTCTTTGACTCTACTATACCTATTTTGAAATGTTAATGTCAATAGTCCTATTGCAGAAACAAAAATTATTGGCACAGTTGTTAGAGAAATAATTGTTAAAATGTCCATAATATCACCAAATTTGGTTAAAGTAGGATTATCTTAAAATTTGTTATCATGGTTAATTTAAAATGATGTGTTAGATTATAAAAAACAGAATAAAACAAGAAATATACAACGTCTAAATATCTTTTCCTATGGAGAATCCTATAACTATTTGTTCAGTCCAAAATAATTTAAGCGTAAAAATGAAAGATCATCTGATTTGGATGATTGATAAGAAAGAATTACCATATAATATCCCAATTGAACTAGAATCTGTGGTAAAGAGTTTTAATTGGGAAAACAAGACTTTCGGTTATTCTGGAACCTTTGTTTTCAAACTGTCTCGCAATCAAGAGATTCTTTACCTTAAAATTAATCAGCCAAAATCAGATTTCAATCTAGAAAAGGAAAAACAAATCTTAGAATGGCTAAATGGAAAACTACCTGTACCATCTGTTCTGTACTTTGATAAACTAAACAATATAGAATTTCTTTTGCTGTCAGAAGTAGAAGGATTTAACTCTCACATGACTAAAACTGACGAGGAAAAGATTACTAATATCCGAATTCTAGCTGAAGGATTAAAAATGATTCATTCAATTAATCCAAAAGAATGTCCGATTGATAACAATCCTGATAAAATGCTTAGTTTGGCCAAAGCAAGGCTCCAAAAAGGTGACATTGACCCAAGTCGATTCGATGGAAGATGGAAAAATAGAGACCCAACAGAATTATTTGAGGAACTATTGAAAATCAAACCAACAAAATTTGATCTAGTTTTTTCTCATGGTGATTATTGTCTCCCTAATGTTATAATAAGAAATGAATTATTGAGCGGGTTTATAGATTGGCCGTATGGAGGGATAAACGACAGATATTTTGATTTTGCAGCTGTAGCTTGGAGTATTGGATACAATTACGGTGAAGAATGGATAGAATCTTTTTTCAAGCATTATGGGATAAAAGAAATAGATTGGGATCGAATTCATTATTACCAAAGATTGAACGAGTTCTTCCAGCAATAAATTTATTTTATACCTAATAATTATCTTACCATGAGTTTTCATTTCAATAGTTATCGAGCACCAGTTTATGGGAGAAGAGGTATGGTTGCTTCAAGCCAACCCTTAGCTTCAGAAGCAGGTATGAGGATTTTGCAGAAGGGAGGAAATGCAGCTGATGCAGCTGTAGCAACAGCAGCAGCCTTGAATGTTACAGAACCTTGTTCAACTGGAATAGGCGGAGATTGTTTTTGTTTGTATTTTGACAATTCCACCAAGAAAGTATCAGGATTAAACGGAAGCGGTAGATCGCCTAGTGATTTGAACTTAGATGTTTTGAAAAACCAAGGAATTACTGGTTCACTGCCTCCTCTTAGTATTCATACCATCACTGTTCCAGGAGCAGCAGCTGGTTGGGTGGATACAATAGAAAAATTCGGTACAATGAAAATGGAAGAAGTATTAATGCCAGCAATAGAACTGGCAGAAGGAGGTTTTCCTGTTGCACCTTTTACAGCTCTTGCTTGGAAAAGAAGTGAAAAACTAATTAAAAATGGCCCATATGGTGAGGAGATATTACTAAATGGTAATGCGCCACAAGAGGGAGAAATAATGAAAAACCCCACGTTGGCACAAACCTTTAGAACTCTAGCTGAACATGGAAAAAGCGGTTTTTATGAAGGAAGAATTGCAAACGCAATTGTAGATTTAATTCAGTTGTTGAATGGTGTTATGTCGTTAGAAGACCTAAAAAAACATTATACTACCTTTGATAATCCAATTTCAACCAACTATAGAGGAGTGGATGTTTTTGAAATTCCACCTAATGGTCAAGGAATAACCGCACTCATTGCACTCAACATTCTAGAAGGATTTAATATTGCAGATATGGAGCATTCATCAGCTGAACACCTGCATATTCTTATTGAAGCTATGAGAATTGCTTTTGCAGACACAAGATGGTATGTAGCAGATCCTGCAGTTGTAGATGTACCAATTCAAGAATTGATTTCTAAATCGTATGCAATAGAGAGAAGAAAATTAATTGATCTATCAAAAGCTAAAATTGATGCTCAGAAGGGATCTCCTTTCTCAAGTTCTGATACGGTATATTTCTCAGTTGCTGATGGAGACGGTAATGCCTGTAGTTTTATTAACTCAAACTATATGGGATTTGGAACAGGTCTAGTACCACAAGGATGTGGTTTTACACTACAAAACCGAGGTGCTAATTTCACATTAGAACCAGGTCACCCCAATATGTTAGAACCAAACAAAAGACCATATCACACTATTATTCCAGGAATGGTAACACAAGATGGTGAACTTTATGCTAGTTTTGGGGTTATGGGAGGTTTCAATCAACCTCAAGGACATGCACAGGTCATTATGAATATGGTAGACTTCGGGATGAACCCTCAAGAAGCTCTCAATGTTCCGAGATTCTGTATCAGAGATGGAACCAGTGGAGGTAAAGTTGCTTTAGAAGAAGGTATTTCTGTTGAAACTATGAGTACTTTGAGCAGAATGGGTCATGATGTAATTCCAACTTCTGGTACTGGTAGGATGTTGTTTGGCAGAGGACAAATTATAAAACGAGATCCAGTAACTGGTGTCCTTTGTGGAGGATCAAGTCCTCGTGCAGATGGGCTTGCTATCGGTTGGTAAAAAGTTTAATTGGCGAATACTAACGATTTAACAACCACGGGTACAACTTGACCACCTGCTTTAGGTTTGTCAATATCGATAAAATCTCCTTCTTGCACATTTACTTCATCTACAGAGATAATGTTTTCTTTGGCATCCGTTTCTCTTTTCATTACATTTCCAACAGAGTTACCAATATCTCGATCAAAAATCATTACAATGGGCATCTCTCTTTCAATTGTCTTGGGAATCGCACTTACAACACCTTTAGCAAATGTAGTTAATCCCGCATAAGACCCACCAATAGCTCCCTTAAATGAGAGTGCTACAGATTGTTCACCCTCAATAACATCAAAAAGATTGAAACTTTTCAGAATTGCCTTTCGCACACTTTCTTCAGTTATATTTTTAGTGTCCAATTTAGGTTCTAGTACAGGGATGTTATGAATTGGCAGAAGCTCAGAATCAGAAATGTGAGTAGTAACTCCTGAAACTTGAAGAGTGTACTGTCCAGCACCTATAACTGTTGCTCTAATCAGTTCTTGTGGTTCATAAAGTATTATCCCTTGTTTAGCCACAATTTTCCTTATTTCTTCCCCAAGATATTTTCCTAAATCACCAAACTCATCATTTGTCTTACCATAGATATATTCAGCAACCCCCCCAGAAAAAATCATTTCATCAATTATACCATCGTATTCAATTGGATTGGTCATCAAAAGATTTTGGGCAATTTCAGTTTTGATATTTTTATTCAATACTTCGAATAAACTATCAGCTAGAATTTTAGCCATTGTTTTTTTCTGATCTTCAGAAATTACCATACCATAATCGAATGTTACTCCAAGCTTATCTTCCAGATTCCTTATTGGTTTCTCAATTCGGACGATTCTATTTTCTTCATCAAAAGCTAATAATCGTCCCCCTACATTAACACAAGCTGCATCAACGATTTCTCCATCTTTAGCGATACCAATGTTAGATGTACCACCACCTATGTCAATATTGATAACGGTTTTTTTGGAATTCTTAGAATAAAGAACAGCTCCAGAACCCATTGCAGCAATGACTGATTCGAAATTAGGTCCAGCAGCAGCACAGACAAACTTTCCTGCTTTATGTGCTAGGGATTTAACTAACTCCTCTGCATTCTCTTTTTTAGCGCTTTCACCTGTAATAATAACTGCTCCAGTGTCTATATCATCGATTGACACATTTGCTATTTCATATTCGTCTTTTATGAATTCAACAAGTTTCAGATAATCTATGTTAAATCCATCAATAAGTGGAGTTAGCATTATTTTGCTTTTGTATAATATTTCTCTCTCAGTTACTTCAAATTTAATTCCTCTTTGAGTAAAGACCTTTTCAAGCTTCAATTTAGAAAATATCAAATGAGAAGTGGTAGTCCCTACATCTATACCGCAACTGGTGAGTGTCAAAGTATGTTCTTCAGTCATAATTAATCCTCAAAGCACTAAAATTCTCAAAAAGTTTAACACTTAAAGTATTTTGGTTGAAGCATTTCTTTTAACGTAAATTTTCCATCTCGGAGAGAAAAGATTTAAAATGTTTATTGTTATGAGCAAAATGAAATCACTATGGAATCTAAGAGTACTCAAGTAGACGAAAGTGAGATAAGTTCAACAGAATTAGGTCCTAGAACTCAAAAACAAGTATGGAAAGACTGGTCTATAGCAGCAGGCAAACATATTGGTAAAAAAATCCATTCGCCTTTTGGTATTTATCTATTGAGTACTTGGTTCATCAGTTTTCTCATCATGGGAATAACTAATACTCTAAGAGGAGGAAAATTCTTTGACGGACCAGGTTATTGGATAGATGTTTTTCTAACATATGGGTTGAATAATGGTCAAGATTCTTCATTAAGATTCATAACTAAACCCTTTCTTGTATGGTTTTTTGCTCCCATGGTTGTATTAATACTCGGATGGGGATTATTTGTATTGGTAGATAGCGGTTTTCTAAGAAATGGAGCTTTACCAGTAGAAGAAAAAGACTTCAACGAACTGCAAAGATTCTTTAGTAATGATAATGTTTGGGGACAAGAGTTAATTAATGATGCTAGACCAAAGTGGACACTAACCTATATTTGGTTAGTATTAATGCCAATACTTCTAGGTGCATTAATTTCAGGAACATATAATTTCATTGTGTTCAAAAAAATCAAGAAAACTAAATTTCTTCCAAGTGCTACAAAATTTCTACTGGTAATCGCCATAAGTTCTCTGATAATAGGGATCGAAATGGCTTTAATGACTGGAAATATTACTTTAAATTTCATAGGTTTATTCTATTCACTTTTCGTAGATAGAACGCTTAATGAGTTCATCATCTATGGAACGCAGTATAAAATAGGAGAAAAATCACATCCAGGACAATATCATCCAATTGGAGTTGCTTTGACGTTGTGGTTACTTTATTTAGTACCATTCTTTGCAACTTATCTTATATTCCTAATTATTGGAAATCTTGATAATGTATGGAAAAACAGAAACTTTGTATATAAATGGTTCAGTAATTTCGTTGAATCAAGAAAAGAACCTGATTTACGAATGGAATAATAGAGAATGAGGGGTAGTCCTTCATTAAATTCATTTTCTTTTTTCTATTTTCATAAATTGATGTAGTAGAAGAGTTTGATAAATAAACAGTTTTATTAGTGTTCAAAGATAGAGAAATAGTGTTCAAGATGGCTATTAGGTCACAAACTCCCCAAGAAGACTTGTATATTCAAGAGAATAATGAAAATATTCCTCTCCTAATTGCAGAAGACATTATCAAAATCTATCAAACAGGAAAAATTGAAACTCAAGCACTTAGAGGTGTTTCATTCAAAGTAAATCCTGGTGAAAAAGTCTTTTTAATTGGACCAAGTGGTTCAGGTAAGACTACTTTGGTTAATACAGTTGCTGGTATAATAAAACCAACATCTGGAAAAGTTTTCTGGAAGGATCTTTCCAAAGATATCACAAAATCCTCATTAGAAGAAATCATCAAAGCAAGACGTTCTTTTGCAGGTGTAATTTTTCAAGACAGTAGGTTACTTTCTCATTTAACTGTAAAAGAGAATATTGAGCTAGCAGGTCATTATGCTAGTATTAATCCTAGAGTTATCAAAAGGCGATCTGATTTCCTTCTAAGGTTTCTAAATATGTGGGAGAAACGAGATAAAAGAGAAGACACACTATCTGGAGGAGAAAAAAAACGAGCTGCTATTGCAACAACGTTGATAACAAATCCTAGAATACTTATTGGGGATGAACCAACTGGTGATTTGGATATAGTGACTGCCGAGAATATTCTTGATTTATTTGATCGAATAAACAAAGAACTGGGAATAGCACTTTGCATTGTTACTCACTCTCAACAAGTGGCAAAAAGAGCAGATAGAATACTTGAACTACGTGATGGTATCATTATAGGTCGTCATGGTAGAGAGATAGTACTTAGGAATCTTGAAGAGAGTAGATTGTTGGAAATGGATAGACAAAACAGATTAGCAATTCCAAAAGCTATCCTAAATGCTGTAAATGACCCTAAACATTTTACTATTTCCACTAAAGGAAAGAATATTATCCTTACCCCTATCTTTGACCCAAAACTTTACAATAATGGACAGGATGTTGTAACTTGCGCAATGTGCGGAAAGAGAGTGGATCATACTGCAAAATTCTGTCCATATTGCTCTGAAACGATAACGCACACAAAGGGTACAAAATGAATCAGAGAAAGAAACCTTGGCTTGAAAAAGAGGTTGATGAATTAGGACAAGACAAAAAAGAAGAAATTACAACCAAAATAATCAAAGTTAATTGGATGAGAATACTGCTTTTAGGTTTCCTTTCTTCATTAGTATTTGTTGTTATCGACTTGATTCTGTTCTTGATTTTTTACTTCGGATTTGGTACCGAAGCACAGTTTATTCTATACTTCATGCAGTACATATTATTTGGAGAAGCAGGATTGGTTATATTCATAGGCGGGTGTCTTGGTAATTTTGGTCAGTCAGTTTTCATATCAAATCTGAAAGAGAGATTTATTGGATCAGATCCTTTAACTAGTGATAGTTTCAGAGAAGCTACATTTAATTCATTTACGTACTATCTTGGTGGTATGTTTCTGTTATTCTATGGATTAGTTCTCTTTGGAATTCTGAGACTTGTTAGCCTATTGTCATCTTGAAAATCAGTTGTTTTAGATAGTTCCTTAGATAGGCTAAGAAAATCATCAACTTAAAAAAAAAGAAACACAATCAGTCCAATTATTGGAATGGTAAAAATCCCCCTAATTATTAAAATCGTAACCCAAAACACTTATTAACATGTGATAACACTTTTTTCTTGCTTCCACTAGCATGCTAAGCATACGGTGGAATTTTGAAAAGGTGAATAAAATAATGAAGAAAAAAGCACTTATTGGCTATGGCCTAGTTTTTCTGTTTGCTTTGTCAGTATTTATGACACAAGTTAATGCTCAAGATACTGAAGTAGTAGAAGTTTTCTCAATAAACTTACTATCTCCTAACACAAGCGCCGCCAGAAATCAATGGGCATTACTCATGGAAAACCAATTACCAAAAATTGGTATTGGAATCGATTTCCATGAATCTACAGGATGGGGAAACATCGGTCCAAGAACCTGGTCCTATCCACTGATTGACTACGATTACATCCCGACTTACGCAGAGGGTGGATTCGACATCATGTTTGTGGGTTGGTCATGGGGACTAGATTGGGACCCAACCGGTCTATTTGACTCAGCAAGTTTAGTTCCATTTGGAGACAACTTCTATCAATACATCAATCCAGTTTATGACGATTTGTTAAACAGCTATCTAACTGAATTGGATCAAGCCGCACAGATTGCTTATGCACAACAAATGCAACAGATACTCTATGAGGATCTGCCAGACATTGTTCTAGTATATCCCAAATCACTCTTTGGATTCAAGGAAGGATTAGACGGTATTGACCCACTCTTATTAGGAGCAGGTGTTGATCGTTATGAATACTGGGACGACCCAGCAGACAATTCTATCACATATGCTATTCCAGCAAATCTTGCAGAATGGAATACTTATGTCCAGGAATCATTCTATGACGGTTTATGGATGACTGGAGTTTATGGAGCACTATACCAAAGAGCACAAATCTCTAACATATATGAACCACAAATTGCAGCAGCCTTACCAACATTCACAGATGATTTGATGAGTATGTCAGTAGACATTGCTCCTGGAGCTACCTTCAGTAATGGAGAAGCAGTTCTAGCAGAAGATGTTGTATATTCAATACAATTGCACTTGACTCCTGCAGTTGGATCTTCAAGCTACAGTTACTACAACACATGGTTTGCAAACAATGCTTCAATTTATGCAGCAGATACAGACACAGTTTGTTTCAACATGACAGATGTTAATGCTTTTGCACTAGGAACAATTTCCTTCCCAATTCTTGATAAAAGCACAGTTGAACCATTGATTTCCACATACGGTTATACCATCTTCAACGAAGTACCATTACAAGGAAATGTTCAAGATGGTTTAGTCATGTCCTGTGGTCCAATGATGCTCAGTGATTTCGATTCTGTTAGTAGTACAGTTACAATGATACCAAACCCAGAATACGCAAATCTAGCAGCATATGATGCTCCTCTACTAGATACATTGATTTTAACCTACATATCTGGTAAAGACACAGCTGTTGCAGAATTGATCGCTGGAAATGTTGACATCGTTGATGGACAATACTTCCCACAAATCGCTGAATTCACCCCAGCAGGTGTAGAAGGTATCCTAGTTAGTGATCCATCTCATCAAGAA
>CAZPXJ010000078.1:0-13277 GCA_964590855.1 uncultured archaeon | reverse complement strand
TCCTGATTCTTACATTTTTCAGGAATTGGTTTTTGATAAAGTAGAAAACAGACTTATGCCTAAACCTTTGGATGTCATGTCAGTTTTTGGAAGTGAAAGAGCAGAGTTTCTACTCCAAAATGATAGTCTTATATATTCCGAATATGATTCCCAGGTTCTACAATTAAGAGATGAATTTAGTAATCTCACTGATTATGAATGGAGTCAATCACAATATTGGCTACAACTATATTCTTTCCTCCCATTGTTGAAGTCTAACTATACTGGTTATCCTGGATATATGCAGACTGAACCTTGGCTAGATAAATCTTTAATGACAGCGCTTGGTTCATGGACTGAATTAAAGCATGATTCAATATTATATGCTTCACAAAGTATGTCCGTAAGCGGTTTGTGTAATGGATTCGGATATGTTGAACCTTATCCTGAGCTTTATGCACGATTAGGTAGTCTAATCCAACTTATGAAAGATGGATTGAAAGCTAGAAATCTACTTGTAGATAACTTTGAAAGTAGACTAAACGAAACGATTTCGATATATAATCGCTTGTCTAATCTAAGCATCAAAGAACTGCAAAATGAAGATTTCACTCAATCTGATATTGAGTTTATTGAGGATGTAGGTGAAGAATTAAGATTGATAGTTCTTTTTGATGAAGAAATCTATCAACCATGGTTAAATGAAGATCTTGGTCGGGATGCAGTAATAGCAGATGTACACACTGATCCCAATTCAGGAACTGTACTTGAGGTTGGAACTGGAAATCCCAGTTACATCTATGTTATAGTTCAAAATCCTTCAGGTGAACTTAGAGTCGTTCAAGGAGGATGTTATTCCTACTATGAATTCCTTGTTCCTTATCAAGGAAGATTATCTGATGAAGAATGGCACACTATACTTGATACAAACCCACCAGAAGTGCCAACATGGCTGCTTAATAGCCTTCCATATCTTGAACATGATCAAGTATTTGTTCAAATAAAAGAAGGATTTCTAGCTAAAGTGGCAAAAGAGATTTAAAGTATAAATCACTCGATATTTAGGTTGAATGGAGATTTGAGAAAACATGTTCTTAAAGAGAAGAAAGATTGTTCCTGAGAAACATTTAGAACATCCTACTACTCTTAAACTTTTTTTGTATATAAAATCTAAGAACCCAAAGGAAGTTGGTGTAAGAGAAGCGCAAAGAGCTCTTGAGCTAAAAAGTTCAAGTACGATAGCTTGGCATCTAGAAAAATTGGAAGAAGCTGAATACGTTGAGAAACGAGCAAATAACAAATATGTATTAACTAAAGAAGGATTAGAAAAGCAAGATTTCAAAATACCCATACTCATCCCAGCTCAAACAATTAGAGGACTTATGATCCCAAGAATAGTTTTTCTTCTTAGCTTTTTAGTTACATCTGTGTTAGTTGTGCTAATTGTTCAATTTTACTCCCACTTAATTGCAAATTATGTAGGATTAGCAAGTCTCATGGTTGCTATTGCACTTGTTATTAGAGAGTATTTAGAGTTGAGAAAACAAATCAGATTTTACAAGTTCATGTCAGACAATATTTAAACAAGAAAAATCAAAAGAATTTTTTCAGAAACACATAGATGGATAAATTCAGATTAACGTTGTGTTCGCTATTCTGGCCATCTTCTCTTTTCTAACTCATTCTCACATTTTCTACACACAGTTTTTTTGAATGAATTATATCCAAATTTGTCTACACTATTTTCAGTTTTCAGTGCTTGAGTACAGATGTAATCATAATTACATTTAGGACAATGATAATAGAAGGAGGATTTTTCCACTTTTGGAGATATCATCTGCCTTGGACAAGTAGCTGTTTTGATAGCTTTTGAACAGTCACATACAAGATGGTTACCTACGATGGTCACAATCCATCAGATGACCATGGTAATTTAAGATTTTACTTATGTAAAAAAAAGAAAGAAAAGAGTTGTATCGATTCTAATTTATATCCAGTGATAGTATTGGTATTTCCATAGCTATGAAGTTAAGCGGAATTCCAATGTAAATAGGAGTTGCTAAGGCTTCTACGGAAAATGATAGTGATCCTCCACCAGTGATAAATACTACATCAGCTAATTCAAAGAATAATGTAAACTGAATTGTTACATTGGCACCTAATTTTACTGTTAATGTCTGAGAATCATATAATGTAGTGTTACTGCTCTTATAGAGCTCAACATCAAGCCGGACTGATTTTGGCATATAACCCAGTTTTGGTGTTACTACAACAGCTGATACAACTGCGGATTCATTATTACTTGCAAGAACATAGTCTATATCTGTTACATCAAAACTATCAGGATTATCTGTAAATCCTTTATAACTTAGATAAACATCAATACCTATGACTGCACCACCTGCCAGAACGACAAATAGTATTGTTAGAAAAATGGCTGTTCCTTTTCCCATAAAGCCTAATAGACATTCCAGTAATATAAATCTATTTTTTTTACTATGTGAACGTATTTGTTGCTAAATAAGCTTTAAATAGAACCAGCATACTTTTTGAAAGTTATGAAGTATAAATTTGGAATCATCACTGATTCCGGAGCTGATTTTACTTTAGATTATCAAAAAGAGCATGACTTGATTCTCATCCCAACTACAATTTTGGTGGATGGTGTTGAATATATCGACAGAAAAACTATCTTTCGTGATGAAATAATAAATAAGATGAAAGATGATAAAGCGAAGACATCTACATCTGTTGCTCCTCCTATTGTGTTTACTGAAATCATAAGTAAGGCAGTGGAGAAGTATGAGAAAGTATTATTCATCGCTATAAGTGCAAAGATGTCAGCAACATATCAGAATAGTATTCTCACTGCTAGAAGATTGAAAACAGACAAATTTTTTGCTATTGACACAGAATCAGTTTCTTGGGGAATGTCTCTTATTATCGAACATGCAATTGCGAGAAGAGATCAAGAGGCAGAGCTAGAGGAGGTTATAGAAGAAATAGAGGAAATGAAGAAGAATCTTGTTCTTTATTTCATGGTAGATACTCTTGAATACCTAAGAAGAGGGGGTAGGATAGGTGCAGCAAAAGGTCTTATCGGAAAACTAATAGGAGTAAAACCTATTCTTACTGTTGAGGAAGGGGAGATTAAACCTGCTGAAACTGTTAAACGTTTTGAAGAAGGCTTAGAACTATTCCACCATCTATTGGAAGAAAAAACAAAAGAGTTTAAAGATTATTCAATTGCAATGATTTATGGCATTGAGAATCCTGAATTCAAAGAATTCTCAGCTCAAATAAAACATGATTTTAAACCTACTAAATTTTATTATGCTCCAATAGGTGCAAATATAATTAGCCATGCTGGACCAGAACTGTTTGGGTTTGGAATTATTAAAACGCCTAAAATTGTATCAAAGAAATAAGGTAAATCTTTAATTAAGATTTTACTTTGTACTTTTTTACCCAAATATACGAACTTCTTAAAAATCCATAACCCTATTTTAGTAAGATGACTTTAGAAGAATCAAATTCCAAATCTTTAATTACCTTCTCAAACTCAAGACTAGATAAAATCCAAAGTTTAATACTTAAGGAGTTGGAAGAGAGGAGAGAAATCCCCAGAGATCAACCTTTCAAATGGAGTCTAACTCACGTTATTTCTTGTTCGCAAATAATTAAATTACTAGCAACTGCTAGAGGTTTGGATGTTGAAATTGCAGCAATTGCGGGAGCTGTACATGATTTAGCAATAATACGAACAGGTAAATTTGCAGATCATGGTCCATTAGGAGCACCTATGGTTAAAGAATTTTTACTGAATTACAATAATCTGTATGGAAAGGAGCATGGACTAATATCTGATAAGGATATAGAATTGATTGTTCAAGCAACTCATAATCACACTTACAAGAAAGAATATTCTGAAGTTAAATTTGATGAGCTGATAAAGGATGCAGATTCTTTAGATAGATACTTACATGTAAAATAAACCTATGATTAATATTATACCAGAAGTGATAGATCTCTCCAGGATATAGGTTTGAGCATCAAAAATATTATATGAAGAGATAACTTCAGAAGCTTTTTAAAAAACACACGAATTTCTTGCTCTATTCAGCAAAGAATGCAATTTTGGGTGCTATTATTGACTATAATTAGAGAGACTATTGTAAAACTTGGTGTTTTTGTCATCATATCTTCTTGCAGGACTATTAGTTGGTTTGTTCTATACTAAAGAGAAAAGGTGCTCTTAATGGTACATTAGGTAGGTTCAGTTTGGTTACTTCTCATCTCTATAGAACTTGTAAGTTCAAATATTGCTAAGTTGATTAATCAAATCACTGGAATAGTAATAGGTAATGCCTATCTTGGCTTGATGTTTATTGTTTTAATCATCCCACTAGGTTTTGCATTTGGAGCACTACCAGGTGCAAAATGAAGCGGAATTCGAATCTTAGTAGATAGTAGGAAAAAGGAATAATCTATCCCTTTCACCTTCTTTTTTCAAAGTAATTCTAAAAATTCGTATTTACTATTCTAAACAATGGCATATTCTTAGCACTTAAATTTTATATACTGTGCTCATCGCAGAACCAAACATATGACTTCGTCAGAGATAAATCATAGGGAGATAAAATCCCCAGTAAGACCGGTTTCTGCACTTGCTTGCTATGGAGCTTATATTTCAGCTCTCTCAATTGGTATACTAGCCTGGTGGTTGATCCAGAGCCAAAACCTTGTATCCAATCTATTTTACACGGGCTTGATTGTTACCTGTATATCTACCACGGTAATATGGATCTTTTCAATTATTAATAAGAATTCATCAATCTATGATCCTTATTGGGTAATTGCACCACCCTTTCTAGCTTTGGGTTTAATATTCAGTTCTGGAGGATTTACAAGCCAATGGTCTTTTAGATACATAATTATTGTTGCCTGTTTAGTCATCTGGGCAAGCAGGTACCACTTATTCTACAAATGGTCTGGATGGCGTTCAGGGTTGATACATGAAGACTGGCGATATGAAGATATGCGCAGTTTTCCAGTACCATATTGGTTAAATTCTCTCTTTAATATGCATCTTTTCCCTACAATCCTAGTTTATTTTGCTTTTGCACCTGGAATTCTTGTTCTTCTTATTTCACCAGAATCACAGAAATCTTTTTCTGTCTTTGATGCTTTGGGTATTATTGCTGCACTTTCAGCAGTTCTGATTCAGTTTTTTGCAGACAGACAATTAACAAAATATCGCTCAACTGAAGAATATAAAGAAGGAGGTATTTTTCGTGGAGGTCTCTGGAAATATTCTCGACATCCAAATTATTTTGGAGAAGTTTTATTCTGGGTATCCATGATGTTCTTTGGTATCGCTGCAGATTTACACAAAACATATCCTGTTCTTGTTTTCTTAGGTCCAGCAGTAATGGCTGGTTTCTTCCGTTTCAGTGCATGGCTCATGGATATTCGTTCTCTTAAAAGAAGACCTCATTACAAGCAAGTTATGAAAGAAACTAGTGCTATGGTTCCATGGTTTCCTAAAATAAAAATCAAAGAGGAACCCCCAGTCTCTGAAGAAAAATCAAGTTCTACTGCTATAAATAAGGGATAGATAACAATGGTACATGAAGTAACAAGAATATTCGGTGCAGAATTTATTATTTTAGACATCATTTTTTGCGTAATATGGATGGCTTTTCTTATCAGAAAAAAATATATTCTTCAATGGTTGATAGGGTTGTTTGGAACTGTAGTTGTTTTCTTGTTTGACTATGTCTTTTGGTATACTATCAAAGGTACAAGAGAGATCTATTCTCTACCTGATTTTTTCGTAAATCTAGGAGATACTTGGGGACCGCTTCTGTTTCTAATCTACTTCTCATTTACTTATGGGATGATAGAGTTCAGTTATGTTGCTGTAATGTTTAGTGCTAAAAGCTGGAGAAAAAAGATGTATTGGTCTATGTTTCTTTACATTGGTTGGTTTTTCATAGCTTTCTTCCCAAAAGTTTTACCTTTATCAGATACAACTGTTCATATCACCAGATTCATGGAAGGGGGAAGATGGTTGCAGATAGGCATGGCTCTAGGTGGATTTGCGGCTTTAATACTATTCAAGTATGTGTGGAAACCTTTCAAATCTGTAACGTGGAAACAAATAGGATATCTGATTCTCGTTGGTTTTATTGTTCACTTTGGTATGGAGATATCTCTATTAGCAGCTGGAATCAGACCTGCAACTGATTTAGCTACTGTTCTGTTGTTTAACAGTTTAATAGAATTTAACTCAGGTACACCGTTCTTGTTTATTATCTGGACACTCACAAAAGATAGAAAGATAAGTATAGGTGGAGAAACGGAAGAGCTAATCTTCGAAACGGTAGGGTTAGCTAATCCTGATTCTCTATCCCCAGATATTGAGGTTGAGGAACAAGAATGATTGATTGGTCGAGTTCAAATGAATTTTCTGATAGCATAATCGGCCCAAGATTCTGGCAGAAACTCCAAAAATTTTCTTTGTTTGTTGTTTTTTACTCTATACCTTTTTCTTGGATTTTTCTTATGAACAGCTTTGTAAACTTTTTTTGCTACAAATTTCGGATCAGCATATTTTTCTTTATCTAAAACTCCCCAAACTCTGGACATTTCCTTTTCAAATTCTGAATCTTTTAGATATTTTCGATAACTTTCTACTGTCTTTTCTGGAAGACTTGTATCAATTGCTCCAGGTTGAATTGCTATCACTTTCATACCCAGAAACATAAACTCTCTTCGTAAAGAATCAGTGAAAGCTTCTACAGCGTATTTTGTCATAGAGTAAGGTCCATTGAATGGAAAAGCTATTCTCCCCACTTCAGAACTCATATTTACAACCCTTCCCTTTTTGTTTTTTAGTAGATTAAAGAAAGCTTTTGTAACTCTAATATAACCTAAAACATTGACATCAAATATCTTCTCAAAATCTGCAATTTCAACTTCAACAAGAGGACCACCAAAGAATAATCCAGCATTATTAACAAGACCATCAATTCCATTAGTGAGTTTCTTTACTTCTTCCACTGCTTTCTTGATACTATCTAAATTTGTAACATCCATTAATATAGGATGAATATTGTCCATCTGGTCATATTTTGTTAATCCTTTAGCATCAAAATCTGCAGCAATTACAACATCTCCTTTCGATACAAGAAATTCAGTTATCGCTTTTCCTATACCATAAGCAGCACCTGTTACTAATACAGTTCTTGTTTCTTGGGACATTTGCATCAGTCATACTTCTGAACATTGACTTCAATATAAAATTAATGGAAAAAAAAAAGAAAAATACTATCATTACTTTTTACGAGCTAATTGTAAGATAACAAATGATAGCGATAGCAAACATAGAATACTAAGGAAACCAAGATATCCATATTCAGGAATAGGGAATGGAGGATCATTTAAGGGATAGAGATCAAACGAATCTGCAGAACCGGAGATAGAGTAATTTCCGCCACCTGTATAGTCAGACCACCAGTTACCAGATAAGGTATCAATATTGTACCACACATTTGAGGTTCCATCGTCACAACATTGTTCAGAATCTCCATGGTTGTTTCTGAAAGTATTCCAATAGACTTGTGTCGTGCTAGTTGCTGCGTCTAGATACACTCCTTCCATAGTATTGTTTTCAATAAGATTATAGATGATTCTAACAAGTGATGATTCTTCGAGATAGATACCATAGTCATTTGCCAAGAAAGTATTGAAAGTTATATTGATGTTGGAAGTATAATAGACCCACAAACCTCCTTCTACGAATCCTGAACACAAGTTGTCAGTTATTACAACATTATCACATTCTGTAATGTATATACCAGAGTAATCGCCATCAATAGCAGTATTATTATCTATCAATACGTTTAATCCTTCTTGTATCAGAATCGCTTCCGCATAGTGATTATTAAAGGTGTTTCCAATTACTTTTACATCATTAGTTCGATCGGTATAAACTCCTTGTATATTTTGACTAAAAGTTGAATCTATAACAGTTATGTCCGTTGATTCTTGACAAAAGAAACCATAATCGTTATCCGTAAAGGTACACTCTATTATATAGGACTCATTACACTTATAGAAATACACACCATTTTCAGTGTTATTAGAAAATGTACAATTTTCAATTACAAGTTGAGTTGAATAAACACCTACAATACCAAAGGAAACATTGTTGATATTCATATCATATATTCCGACATTCGTGAAATTTACGAAGAACATTTGCCCCCATAGAACATGAGCAAAATCTGTATCAATTGAATCCTTTACATAACCATACGGTTTATCATTTACCCAGTTAGAACCAGTAACATTTTGACTTTGATAATCAGCTAGGCTGGCTTCTTGAAAGTAGAACCCACAGTTATAACACCGATTGTTTTTTAGAGTTGTTGAAGGTGAGTTAGTAACACTTATACCACTTATCTCACAATCATAAACCGTATTATTATCTAATACGGTTTCTGGACTATTGTAAATTGATATACCTCTATATTTATGACTAGCAATTATATTATCTTCAATTACTGCATTGCCAGTACCTACAGTTGTACAAGATATTCCGGTACTTTTGCCATCTATGTAATTATTACGAATAATGAAGTGTACCGTTGTACTTTGTATACGAATAGCTGTTTCAGCTATTACGGTAAAACTATAGTTTTCAATGATATAAGGGTTAGATTCACTGCCGTTTCCAGGAAATCCTGCAGATGCGAAAACACCATCTGTATTAATATAGATATAATCGTGAGGTGTCAATGTATTAATTTCAATGTCGATGCTTTCTGGTGATGCATCTATTTTAATCGTACCCTCAGGAGTTGAATCTGATGCTTCAACATTTAAAGGTAATAAGAGCCCAAGTAAAACTAAAGTAATTACAACTAGGTTTTGTTTCATTTATTTCACCAAAGAATAATCTATATAATATTTTTCTGTTAATAAATCTAACTGGAGATTTTCTAGAGTTCAGTCTGGATCCATACTCTCATTGAGCTTTTGCCTTTGTTTCCCCACGAATAATAAGGTCGAGCTATAATTTCCTTGTTTTCTGGATTGAACATTGTTAGAAAAACCATATTATTGCTATTACTAATTTTGATTTCTTTAGCTAGATTAACTACTTGGTGCATCAAGTCTATCTTTGGATTATCAACACTTTCAAAACAATAAACAATTGGTCCTCTAGAAAAAGAGTGTTTAGTAGTTTTTTTTCTAATCTTTTTGTGCAGTTTATGTATTCTTATCTCCATTGGTAAACTCAGCTCTATTGTATTTTTAGATTTCCACTCTCTTTCAATCCCAATATAGTAGGACTTGAAATGGTCTAGGTCTGAAGCTGTATCAACGTTTTCAATTTCCAAAGACACATCAGATAATCTCTCACCATTTACAATTATTTCAGGATTCTTTGTCCATCCTGGAATACGAAGATTGACATTAAATTTGGATTCTTTTTCACACTCAAAACTAATTAAAGACTTACCATCCCAAGGTAACTGACTTTCAATTTTAATTTCAACTTGTTTTATTTTTTCTTTATCTAAATTAATCTTTGTTGTGCTACCAATATACTGATGGATCCAAATGTTGTTTTCATCATAACTGTAGATATATTTTGCTAAATGTGCTAAGGTGCGAGATATATTTGATGGACAACAAGCAGTTTTGTACCACTCTTTACGTTCCAAATTCTGATTAACTTCTAGCGGATTTCTGTAGAAATATGCTTTACCGTCTGATGAGAACCCTACAAGCACGGAGTTGTAAAGCTGCCATTCTATCAAGTCTGCATATTTTGCATCGCCTGAAGATAGTAACATCTCCCAGCTCCAAAAAACTGAACTAATAGCTGCACAAGTTTCATTGTAAGCATATCTGTCATCTAGTTCATAGTCTCTACCAAAACCCTCTAGAAGAGGGAGAGATCCTATACCTCCTGTTACATACATTCTCTTTTCAATCATATGATTCCAAGCTTTTTGTAGAGTATTTAGTAATTTTTTATCTCCTATTTCCTGGTAAAGCATAGTTGCAGCTGTAACCAAATATCCCCATCTTACACAGTGACCTATTGGTTTTCTTTGTTTTTTTAATGACTTATTCTGCTGAAAATATTTACCTGTAAAAGTTGATAAAAGGAATCTCAAATGCAATCCAAAAGGTCCATCTAGTGTCAAATCGCTTAATATCTTGTCTTGTGTTACGATTGCATCAAAATAGTTCTTTTTTTGTTCGAAAATTTCGTTTGCTCTTTTTATTTGTGAATTGTTTTCTCTAAATATTCGTAATCCGTAAAAAAAGAATTTTCCTCTTTTGTAGATGAATTTTTGTGACAGTTCTAGATATCTATTGTCTCTTGTAAGTCTAAATAATTTAATAAGTGCTAGTTCGATTTCAGAATGTCCAGGAGTATCTTTAGCTGATGCATTTTGAAATTCTTCTACAAGTAAATCTGCAGCTTTTCTACCTAAATCCAGATACGCGTTAGAATCTGTTAGTTGAAATGCAATAATAGATGCTTCGATCAAATGTCCAAGAGTATACAGTTCGTGTTCAATTTGAAGATTTATCCATCTTTTTTTTGGAAAATGAAATTGGTTATAAGTAAAGATATAACCATCTTCTAGTTGAACTTCTCGTAAAAGTTCGAGATACTGAATTAGATTATCATATAAGGTCTTATTCTCTTTAGTTATTAGAATTGAAGCAGCTGCTTCTGCCCATTTGTGAGCGTCTGAATCAACATAAACATAACCTTCACGAAATTTCTCTATGTCGCCTTTGATTATTCTGAAATTGTCTATTGTTCCAGATTTTTCCAGCATTTCCCATTGGTGTATAATAGCTGATTGTGAGTTAACTTCTTGTCTTTCAGACCAAAACTCATCAGTTACTTGAACTTGTTTGAAATTAACTTCGCTAGATATTTGGTAAGAATTCACGAAATCAAAAAATGATTTAACTATAATAAATTTGTGAAAAAAGAAACAGAAGAGTGAAATTATTTCTTCTTCATAAATCTTGGATCAACTTCGTCTCTTTGCGAAGCATCTTGATAATTTTCTCTTGCTTGATCCTTTGCTTCTTCCATTGTTTCATCAGAATGACATATCCACCTGAGATGTGTAATTGCAGGTTTTCCGCACCAAGGACAGAACAAGTCTTCTAGTGAGTCTAAAATTCTATTATGAGCAGAAAGATTCCTTCGATGTTTTCCCCTTTCTTCAATAATTGGTTTAGTTAGTATTTCGGCTTGTGTCTTTTTACCTACAGCAACTGCTTTCTTAACTGTATCAATTTCGTCTTTAGGTATCTCAATACTAAATCCTTCTTTTGAATCTCCAACTATTTCTATTGGAATACCCTCTGTTAATAATGCATCTTGCTCATCTTGAGGAACTTTCTTGATCTGGGAAACAAATTTACTAGCTTCATCCTTACCCATATCTTGTTCAACAATTTTGATATAGGTACTTCTCTGTAATTCTGGATCTTGAATAGTTGATAATCGGGATAAAACTCTCTCTGGAATCCTCTCGTATGCAGGTTTAGCTAATTCCTCTCTAATAATATCAGGTGACACTGAAGCTGCTTCAAGCCATAATCTTAAGGTATTAGGTTTGATGAATGTTCTTTGACAAATTTCATCTATCTTTTCTTCTGTAGGAATAAGGGAAAGGTTTCTAGATTTCTTTCTCTCAATACTATTGATTATATTTGCTAGGCTTTTTGGTGTTTGAACGATACCTTCACTTCTAAATATCTCCATTACACCTCTACCCTTTTCTATCATATAGAGATCCTTTCTATGGATATTTTCAATCAAGGATTCAATTCTTTGCCGTGATTCGCTTACATCTTTAACAATAGCAAATATATTTTTCATGTTAGCAAACTGAGCAGCTCGCCAACGTCGTTCTCCTGCAATAATCTGGTAAGAATCATCACCTGTCTTTCTGACTAATATAGGGTTTAAGAGTTCATACTCTTTAATAGATGCAGCTAATTCTTCTAAAGCGTCTTTATCAAACGTTTCTCTAGGTTGAAAAGGACTTGGAGCTATTTTCTCTACAGGTATTTCTGTAATTTCCATTCTAATCACCACTTTCTTTTATTAATTCAAATGCAATATCTTTCCATGGATACTGCTCTATAACCCAATTATCTCCCTCAGTATTAACGCTGAGTAATTTGGTTTTTTCTCCGTTTCCAGATTTTACTACTTTCTTCATCTGGTTAATTGCTTCAAGACGTGTTGTGAAAAGCCATTTATCTTCTCCAGCGTCTAAAACAAAAAATTGATTATTATCTAATTTCACAATTTTCACCTAATTTTGTCTCTAAAGCAGTTCTAAAGCCTTCTAACATATTTATTATCATGAATCACTTAAAAAGTGATTGTATTACTCTGCATAGATGCTATTTTGAACTTTTTTGTCGGGAAGATATTTGATTTTTGTGATTTCTCAAAAAAAATCCTTTTTTTTTCTGAAAATCAGACATTTATGTGAAAATAATTCTATCTTCAGAGAAAGAGTAAAACGTTATTAATAAGTGAATTACCCTATCTTTTCATGACAACGGATTATGCTCTAGTTCTGGACTCTACTAGTGATCTTCCTGAAGAATTGGAAAAAAATACAAAAACCCAATTGTCTCTGCACGTGTTGTAATTATTGAAAAAGATTATCTAGATAAAATTGTGATCACTAGGGTGCAACTACTCCATAAACTTCTTCATTCAGAAGAACAGATAACTACAACTCAACTACCCCTCTTGATTTCCTCAATACATTTTCTGAGACTTTGTAACAGAATAACAAGTTACTCTACATAGGAGTAAGTTCCAAATTGTCTGCAACTGTTCAAAAAGCTGTTATTGCAGCAAAGAGATTCGATAAAGGTAAAGTAGCTCTAATCGATACACTTTCAGTATCTCACAGAATATCAAGCACTGATTATTACGCAGATACCAAAGGAATCAGTTAAATTCTATAAATAAAGTGTAAAAATTCTCTATGAACTTATCCAAAAGGATATTAATTTTATCTCTATAGAATAACTGTGACTAACTCATATTCAATTGTTCTAGATACTCCATCCGACTTGCCTAGAGATATAGAAAGTAAGTATAATATATTCATTATACCTTCAAGAGTACACATAGGTGAAAAAACCTACAAAGATAGAATAGGAATTACCAGAACAACTCTTCTAAGTGAACTTGAACGTGCAAAAAAGGATATTTC
>CAZPXJ010000077.1:0-13493 GCA_964590855.1 uncultured archaeon | reverse complement strand
AATGCTATCTTTCAGAGCAGTTCTTAAAGGCGCATCTCTGACAGGGATAGACATCAATTCAGAGATGCTGGAGATTGCTAAGCAGAGAGTTAGCGAGCTCGACTCTAAAAATAAGGTGACTTTTCTAGAGATGGGTGTAGCTGAGCTTGATAGTTTTGAAGATGATTCATTTGATGTAATTATGAGTGGTCTATGTTTTTCGGAATTGAGTGTTGACGAAGTTGTATTTACATTGATTCAAATTAAAAGGATTTTACGTAAAGACGGATTGTTTCTACTTATAGATGAAATAAGGAGTAAATCAATTTTCAAGAGAATTCTAAACTGGTTTTTTAGACTTCCTCTTATAATAATAACCTATGTACTCACACAGACTACTTCCAAAGCTCTAAAGGATATTGAAAATCAGATTAAGGATTCAGGTTTAATAATACAGTCTCGTAAGTCAAATTTTCTGGATAATTTCGTTCAAATAATAGTAGTTAAAGAGGAGAGAAAATGAAAATTATATACTATATTTATTATGGATTTATATCCTTTTTAGAAACTCTTTTGCGAATGTTTCCTGTTCCTGCAAAAACCGGTTATCAAAGAGTAGGAAATCCTGATGATATGTCCCCTGTTTTATTAACATGTAATTTTCATTTAACGATTCTAAGACTAAAGAAGGCTACATGGGGGTTGAATTATCACTTACTTGTAGCAAATAGTAAAGGAATAAATGTGTGGTGTGCAGCAACAGGAGGGCATCTAAACAACCATTCAGTAATTTCAGTGATAAAAACAAGTGGAATAGAATCAAAAGTAAAACACAAAAAAATTATTTTACCTCAGCTAGCCGCACCAGGAATAGAAGCAAAAGAGATACTGAAGCGAACAAACTGGAAGGTTCTCTGGGGACCAGTAGAAGCGAAAAAAATACCGGAATTTTTTGATAGAAATTTTGAGAAAACAGCTGCAATGAAACAAGTAAAGTTTCGTATCCTTCAAAGGATTGAAATGGCAACCATGTGGGCTTTTCTAGCTGCGCTTATCTTAATGCCAATTTGGGGACCACTATTTGGTGTTGAAGCAGCTTTCATGTTAGCACAGATATTCTTGACCTATCTCCTAATAATGATCACATTCCCATTATATGAAAAAATCTTCCAAAAGGAAATTGAGAAGAAGAAGACGTTTTTGAGTTTAGGTAATCTTCTTGTCCTGTTAATAAATCTCATTTATGCTTCAATTGGTGTAATTCTTTATGTGATAGTTTACAAGAATGATTACACTTGGATTTTACTCCGTTGGAGTATAGTTTCTTTTCTTTTAGTCCTATTTGTTAACATGGAACTTAAAGGATCAACACCTACTTACAAAAGTGATTCTCATGCAGATAAATTATATGATGTGGAAATAGATTTGGAAAGGTGTAAAGGGACAAGCATCTGTATAGACGTGTGTCCTCGCAACTGTTACGAATTGGATGAAGAGAAAAAGAAAATTGCTATGCCTAGGCAAGAGTATTGTGTGCAGTGTGGAGCTTGTATAGTTCAGTGTCCATTTGATGCTCTATATTTCATCAATAGAAAAGGGGACATAATCAAACCTGAAACTATACGTAAATTTAAACTAAATTTGTTGGGAAAAAGAAATTAGAAGAAAAGAATTTTATTTTCTTCGAAAGATAGATTGAACCATAGGTGCCCAGATACCAGAAAGCATAATTTCTTCTACTTCATCGCTTAGCAGACGAGGAACAAATGAAGGGGTTAAATCATCTAAATCTATAGGTGTTAGAGAAAGGTAATCGACAGTTGGAAGGATAATTTTAGACATATGTGTAGCATCTAAGAAAATACTGTTGTTAGCTGTATATGTGGTGGTGTTTTCCCATAATGCATCTCCAGTATTTGGATTTGTTTCGAATCGCCCATAATTAGAACTTGATATATCCATTCTAAATCTGTGCCCTT
The DNA here is from genome assembly GCA_964590855.1 of uncultured archaeon. GTDB lineage: Archaea > Asgardarchaeota > Heimdallarchaeia > Heimdallarchaeales > Heimdallarchaeaceae > UBA460. The sequence goes on along the minus strand of CAZPXJ010000077.1, from coordinate 11,535 downwards.
CATTGAAAAGATAAGCAGTGCTGTCTAATGGTATAGAGATTTCATAGACCTGTCCAGGTGTAAGAAATTCCCAGTTGGTGTTGTTGTTTCTATTTCTAGCTCTTACAATAGTGTCGGTCACTAGCAATGAGGTATTGTCAGGAAGAACATCAGTTATCTTAACTGTGAAATCTGTGTCAGTACAGTTTGAACTAATGTAGATTATAGCTTCCATCTGCCCCAAAATGGTTAAGGGTTCTGTCAAAACAGTTGATGAGAAACTTAATACATCATCTCGTAACTCTAGAGAAGATTGATCGAAAATACCTGCTGGAAGAGCGAGGTTTCCTCCTCCTAGTGTGCCAACTGGATTATTAGGGTCGTATAGATAATTTAGCGAATCTTCTACTTCTATACTTGGATTTTCTAAAAGACTGTAATTAGAATGTAGATAGAATTCTAATGGAGTTGTACTTATCGGCCAATCATTAGCTTGATACCAATTATTCCCCAATTGACTTGGATTATAGGGTAGTGAACTCATCAAATAATATGTGATATTTGGAAAATCATCCCAAAGAGTCGAATTGCTTTTAAGCCATTTCTCGAACAATGCATCATTTGCTTTATACATTAGACTCAAGTCTTGGTTAGGAAAAGTATAATCTCCAGTAGGCGCTCCAAACATTCCCCCATGTACCCAAGGTCCCATGATTAATTTAGCATTTCCTAGAGCTTCAGTACCACCACTATGTTGATAACCCGAATAAGCATCAATGGTATTCTGGGTGAAGATATCATACCAACCACCAATGTGTAGAGATGCAACATGAATATCAGTGTAATTATTTTCTATATTTAGGGGATCCCAAATTGGATTATATTTTTCGTTCTCTTGAAGCATATCAAAACTTGCTTGCGGAAACTGGTTTCCTATCATCCAAGGGATTAATAACTCACTCCTTAACTCTCCCCCTCTAAAACTTGCTTCATATACATTTGGAGTAGCAACAATAGGTAATTGACATTTGAGAGAATTAGGTGCATTAGGGGCCATAAGATATTGTGCGACACCTAAAGCCGATGGACCCCACGTTCCTATATTTCCATCGCACCAAGGTTGTTCTGTTATCCAAATTAAAGACACCTGTCCATCAACTTGCTCCGTTAAGAACGGTAGGGATTTTTCACCCTCTGAATCATAAAATCCTCGAAAATCTTGTATAACAACCGCATACCCCTGTTGTGTATAGGATACCATGAGCGTTAGCATATCTTTACCATAAGGAGTTCTAATGAAAATTACAGGTAGAGCCTTATCAAGATTAGATGGGAGGAAAACATCTGTAGATAACCTTACATTATCAATCATTTTAACAGAATAAGGTACTTTGATGTAATCAGAATACATAGTGCTATTTTGCGGAAATTGCCAATCAATTCCCGTTGGTTGAGGAAACTGTTTGGGAATAAAGACGATTAAGATTGTACAAACTGAAGCAACAACGATAGCAGAAGAAATAGCAATAGCAATAGTTTTAGTTTTCACATAATAAACTTACTTTAGCTGAATATATCTTTTTGGTATAAACAACGAGTTTTACTTGAAACATTCTCCTAATTCGTCATGAAGATCTTTTCTAGATATTACTAAACCCAACCAATTAATGAAATCCATAAGATAATTCCCTTCCTCACCATCAACCTCACCAGCTATGAGTTTCTCTATGGTTTCAAGAGATAAGCTCTCAAAATTACTGATCATTATCTCAGTACTTGATTCAGTTAAATCAACTATAATCTTCTCAAGACAAGCGAGGTTAGGTTTTTTGCCACCATATTGGTGCTTCAGAGCTTCACCTATAAATTCTACTAACCCCCTCCTGCGCTCAAGTAAGGCTCCTGTTGCTGATTTGTGAAATGGGGTGTTGTAGGTTCCAATCAAAAAGAACTTTGCAGTAACACCAAACAATGTTTCAGTCTTGAGATCATCAACGTAAATACGCTTACCAACTTGAGTAACCATATCTAATTCTTTGAGTTTACTGATGTATCTATAGATGGTTTTATCGGATTTCTCGTCGACATCATTACTCTTTTCGAATTCCTCTATAATTTCTTTTACAGTTAAAGGACCTATCTTATTGAGTATATTTCGGAGGAATAAGAGATTCTTATCACGAAAAGCAGTATCATCGGCGGCTACATGAATGTGTTTGATAGGTTTTGGCTGAGCTGTTGTAAAATCCTGATACTCCATAAATTAACCCCTTTGTCTTTCACTTCTCATGTCGATGAAACATCTTTCTTAATTATATGAGAATAAAAAACACACTTATAAAACTATTGCTTAAAATCCGATTTCTTCAAAAATACAGCGCAATACTATAGTTTACGTTTAGACTGGTTCTATGTTCTTATTTGGGTAAGAAATGTTTCTTATCTCCGTAAGACTTTTAAGTGTGACTACTTTGAAGAGAATGATAATTGAACTTTGATTTACTTTCTTGGCGGACTTGAATCAATTTTCAACACATACGTTACAAAAAAAATATAAACGCATTAAGGTCACTCACATGATAATATTGTCTAGAAATAAACTAATTTTTTCATTACTTTCACTTATGATTTTAAGCTCACTTTTGGTCACTCCTACTCAAGCACTAGCGAATGAAGATCTTCTTTATTTGACTGATATTGTTGATGATGGAGGAGTATTAGAATCTAAAGTTGAGGTTGATTCTGATGGTAATCTACATACTTTCTCTATAATCAAAAATAGCAATGGTACTCGGTTGGTACATCTGTATTATATTGAGGGAGAAGCGAATTTTGATATAGTTGAAAACTTTGCTCAGGGAGCTCATTTATTATATAGTTATGTCGATGGAACAAAAGTTGGGATAGTTTATTCCATAGATACAGAGCTCGGAGCAAGACAATTCAGAGTACACGAACAACAAGATAGTTTCGAAAATAATATCTTACTATTCCAATAAACAGGAGAGTTGGTAACTTGTTATGTAACTTTTAAAAAGTTTATTTACATATATGTACTAGTTCATGCTTTCCATAATATTTATTGGGGTGGAGATAGTCAATTTATGAATATAACTCACTATTGGGGTCCTCCTGGAGGAAGTATTCTTTATGAATCATACTTTATAGCTGATTCAGATTCCAAAGATACCCTTGAAATTGTTATAGATGAATCCTCAAACATCTGGTACATCTATGAGCTGAGACAAGACAATTTTGGTATAGGTATAGGTGAGTTGGATGATCTCAGTTATGGTTTAATCCCTGTAGTAACTAGGACTTTTAGTGAAGTTCAATATGATGTACCTAAATTCATGGCTACCAAATGTGATCCTGTTGACGGACTTCTACAACTTGTTTTTATTAACCCATATAAACTGTATTGGGGATATTTCAATGGTATATCCATTTCTGAAGATGTTCAATCAACCTTCTATATGACCCCAATTGATTTTGAACTCAATATAGATGATACAGCAACAACAGTTTTGGTTGTAGATTTAGTTGATGATGGTATAGTGAATTTCTATCACTTCACTCAATCTGGAAGTTTTTGGGGAGTCCAAAGTATTCAATCCCAAAATACGATACTAGAAGATCAATATGCAATTGGATTAAAAGGAACAAATTTTGTGTTAACCTTCTCAACAAGTATCACTACTAAGCCATATGGTCCAGATTCTCCACTTGCCTTCAGAGATAAGACCGGGCTTGCTTTATTTGTTATGACTGATATGATTCTCGAAACAGAACTAATAATTGAATCTCTTGAAATATATAACCCCACTATAGAGTTTTTCATTACAAAATGGTGGGTAATTGTAATTATTTTTGCAGTTCTAATTTTAATGGGATTGGCACTGTGGGTTGCTTTAAGGAGAAGAAAGAAAGAGATTTATGCCTTTCTTACCGATACTCAAGTTGGTGAAAATAAATCTAAATTTGCTCTTTTCTTCTTGAACATTGGACGTTTAATTAGAAATGGTTTAAGTACGATTTTTACAATTTGGTTATCAAATAAAAAACGATCAATACTTACTCTAGCGGGTTTCATAATAACTGGATATCTTTTGAGTTCTGCAGTAATTATAGCTCAAAGTGAAGAATCAGCAATGGTCAAGGCTTTTGACAGGTCATTTCCTTTGACGGCGGATGGAGAAATTTCTGCAAGACTGGAGACATCGTTCATAACAGGAAATTATTCTCTAATTACACCATCTTATGGTACTGATGCGATGAATGAGATACTAGATCTCTATCATGGTATGACAGTCGATAACTATATTGAAGGTGTAACAGCTGGGTATAGAACTCTTGTAAAAGTGCATAAACCTAGTTTGTTTGTTACTTTAGATTACAGATTTGTAGGACTGCCTGATGACTGTGAACCTTTCTTATCTACAATGATGAGAGAAGGGAGAACTCCAATAAACGAAACAGAAGTTGTAATAACTGACCAACTCTCAAGACGAGCTGCTCTTGATGTAAATGATACTATAACAATAGCTGCTTGGGCAGATTTCTGGGTAGGAGGAATAGGCGAACCTGTAGATGAAGAAAATTACTTGATCAATTGTACAGTAGTAGGGATTTATGAACGAATTAATGTAGGACAAGCCAAAAGAGTATCTGAACATTTGGGTGTTCCTTATGATATATATACAATAGCTTCTGAAAATGCTGATATTATTACTACTCAAAGTAATTATTTTCGAATACTTTCAGAAGGTAATAAAATGCATCTTGGGATGTGGGGGTATTACCAGTTAATGATGAATTTTGATGAGTTTAGTATTACAGATAGAGCTTCACTAGTTGAGGAACAGAATGAAATGCAACAGAGAGTTTTTACTTTTAGTTTCGACCCTTCATCTACAATTAGCACACAAATCATAGAAGAAGTATCTGGAGAAGAGTCAACTGAACTTAAACTCTTCTTCTTATCATTCAATGATTATTATCTTAATAATATGGCTCGTTTATTGATATTTGCTATTCCTGCGATTCTGCTGTCGATTTTCATGGTATTTGAATCATCAGATCTATTCTCTACAAGCTATGAACAAGAGATGGAGATTCTAAGAAATCGAGGAATATCAACGGGAAGACTATTCTCGACGTATCTGATTATACGGCTTGCGGAGATTATAGTAGCTAGTCTTGCAAGCTTTGGAATAGCTATTGGAACAGCGATTCCTCTTATCAAAATTGATGGATTCATATCGTTTACTAATACTGATACCAATCTAGTAATTGGTAGTATTCCAACTACGCTGGGTCTGATTGCTGGAGTGCTTCTCATCGTATCTATACCAAGAATACTAATACTTGTTAGAAGAAAGAGGACGATAGAAAAAGCTCCAAGAATTGCGAGAAGGAGAATCAAAAAAGAACCAGAACCAACCTTCGCCATCCCTAAAGAAGATATCAAAATTGGAGAAGGGAAAACTGCAGGAGATAGTTTAGTCGATGGTTACTCAGAAAAAGAAACAGAAACAACTCTGGCTTCTATTGCAAGCTTCCTAGTAAAATCCAAGTTACTATCTTGGAGAGATATATTTTTCCTAGGTCTAGGTATAGGTTTGTTCTATTTCTTCTACAATAGAGCATTTGTAGCATTTGGAACACAGGCAGTGGATGATTTTACACTTTACTTATTCTTAACCATTGCTGGAGCAATATTCACCTTGATAGGAGGATTACCTTTTGCTGTGAAACTGTTGGGGTTAATTCAAAGATCAATTGGTGCTCTGTTTTGGCGATATAAGAAATCGCGATTTAGCTTTTCGTTAGCTGAAATTGGAAAGGATATTAGACACTTTGAGAATATTACTCTGATTTTCTTATTAGTAGTTCTGATTATCGTACCAGTCTTAGTAGTTCCATACTCAAAAGAAACGACTTTGGCAGAACAAGCTTATTTCATGAATGGAACAGATATAAGAATAATGAACTGGGATGATACTTCTGTCATTACTTTGGACGATCTCGACCCAATTCCTCAGATACAAAGTTACACACATATCAAAGAATATACTCTATATACAGGGACGTTTGATCAAACAAGGTTGCTGGTAATCAACGTTACGAATTTCATGAAAACGATGACGGTACCATCGGAAAGTGTAACGACTTTAGATTGGAATTTATTAGCTCTGCTCAATGAATCAACTGTACTAATTTCAGATCCAATGAAACAGTACTGGCAAAAGCCTATAGGAGGTACATTCAATTTTATTCATCCTGATGTTCCTTCGATTTCTCATTCATTAACTGTATTGGGCAGTTTCAATTTGTTTCCAGTATTCTTCTCAAACTGGGATCTATATGATGATGAACATATGATGATCATTTCCACTGAAGCTTTTGAAGAAATGGATATAATTGTCTACAGAAGATTGAAGTTTAAGGATGAGATTTTCATAAGAACTTATTATGAAAAAGATGCTCAGGTAGTGGTAGATAAACTCTATGATGTTGAGCAAGGATTAACCGTTGATACTATGACTGAGGTGAAAAACAACTTAAAAACACCACTTTACAACATTTTCATAATAGAGATGTTGCTCTCTCTCTTTGTTGCAACAGGAGTATTAGTTTTCTCGACATTTACAACAGCAATTAAGATACTGGAGAAAAGAGTAATCAAACATGATATAATGAAGAAGATGGGTATAAACTCGTCGAAGATAATATCGATGTCTACGGTGCAAACGATGCTGGCGGCGATAGTACCAGCGTTAGCTGTTGGGGCTATAGTAGGTTTTAGTATTATACCTCCAGTATTGCAGCAATTGAACTATGGCGCCGCTCCTTACGAATTCTACATAAACTATCCATATATTATGATAGGTGTACTATTCGTAGGAATACCAATGCTGATTTATCTTAGCCTGAACTATTTCCTGAGAAAGGAATTTGGTAAATATTCACCTACAATGATGGAGTAATGATGCGAGATGATTATAACAAAAGACCTAATAAAAGTGTTCTACGATAATATCACAGAAGTCAAGGTTTCAGCTCTCAGAGGACTTGATATGTACATCAAAGAAGGTGATGTAGCAAGCATCATAGGACCCTCTGGAGCCGGGAAAAGCACCTTAATTAAGATTCTGTGTGGGTTAGAGAAACCAAGTGGTGGAACAGTACTAATTGATAATGTCAACATAGCTGAATTATCCGAAAAACAGATGCGACAATTTCGATATCATAGAATGGGAATCGTCAATCAGTTTGTAGGACAGAACCTTCTCTCATCATTATCTCTAGAACAGAATCTTCTCTTACCTATGAAAATGAAATTCATGGCTAGAGAACCAGCTAAGAAAGAGCTGAATGATTTACTCAAAGTTTTACATCTAGAAAAGATAAGGAAAAATCCTATTACAAAGGTCTCAGGTGGTGAAGCTATGAGAGCTAGTATAGGTGTGGCTTTAGCAAAGAAACCTAGACTCCTCCTGGCCGATGAACCAACTGGCCAACTTGATACAGCTAACACTAATGACATTATTGAAACTTTCAGAGATCTGAACGAAAACTTTGGAACCACGATTTTAGTTGTTACTCACGATTTACGTTTCAGAAATGCCTTCAAGAAGAGCTACATTATACGAGATGGACGTTTAGTTGGAGTTAATACAGATCTTGACAGAGGCGAACTAGAGTTTATCTTAAGACCTCAAGAGTCAAATTTACAATCTATGATTGACAGTTCTCAGTTTATCCGATTACCAGACGAAGTTTTTGTTGCTGGTAACTATAAACACATCGTGGAATTTGACATTCATCCCTCCAAGAAATTCTCATTTCTTTTCAATCCTAATGAATCAAATACAAAAGAAATTTATGAAATTCTTAAGAGAATTGAAGATTATAAACCTAGACCAGAAGAAGATGCCGAACCTATAGAGCTATCTGCTTCAAGAATAGGTAGTCAAGTTTCCTTCAGTGAGATAAAACCACTTCTAGAGCATCAATTTAATTATCCTAAGAAATCAGAACCATTGATAAAAATAGAAAATCTTCACAAGTCCTTCCCCACTGGAAGAATAGTACATGAAGTTATCAAAGGAGTTTCCTTTACTGTAGACAAAGGTGACTTTGTAGTAATCTCAGGAAAAAGTGGTGCTGGTAAGACTACTTTGATGAATGTTATTTCTGGTGTTGAAGATCCAGATGAAGGGAATATCATCATCAAAGATTTTGATGTTGTAAATGGTAATGCAAGAGAAATATCTGATTTTAGATTCTATGAGATAGCTATGATTAACCAAGTTAACAATTTGTTTAGTCAATATACTGTAAATGAAAATATGATTATACCTAGAGTTTTCAATGATAGAGAAGAATTGGTAATAAACGATTTACCTTCTGTTGCTGAATCTGTTGAGATTGATCATAAAGTGAATCAGTATGCTGCAGAACTTTCTGCAGGAGAACGTCAAAGAGCTGCTTTAGCTGTTGCTTTAGCTAGAAAATCTCCAATTATTTTTGCGGATGAACCCAGTGCGAATCTTGACTCTCGACTAGCAAGAAATATCATCACTCTTATGATGGAAACTTGTGAACAACATGGTACAACCATCATTATGAGCACTCATGATCTTTCGCTTATTCGCCCAGGTTTTAGGTTGATAAAATTAGAAGACGGAAAAATCATTGATGATTTCAGAGTAACACCTGATAAGTTGAAAGGTATTATTGAAGATTATCTTGGTGTAGAGATAGAAGAGTAATCTCTTCTTCTTTTTTTTCATACAAAAGCAAAAACTGTTGCTGCAATTAATAGCAATAGTGTTAATGAGAATAGGCTAATTATGTCCAGATATTTTAGTTTTCTAGCATGAATAACCTCCTCAGGACAAACGTTTTTACATTCAAAACTAGAAGAGCATAAAGTATAATCAAAGATGGGTTTAGGACTATCTTCTTGCTTAATAACTATAGCCTTTGTTGGGCATTTTTCTTGACATTTCATGCAAGCTGTACACCCTGTACCCTGATATTTTGGGAGTTTGGTGAAAACTTTACCTATCTTGAGCATTAAGAATATGATGATTATATGATTAAAAAGTCTAGCTAAGAAGGATGTATTCTTAGATTACAATTTCATATCTGCAATTGAGTTTAATATTACATCAGCATGTTTGAGCTCTTCCTGTTTAGATCTACCAGTTAAGACACCAATACACGCCATAGCACCAGCGTTCTTACCCATAAGCAAGTCTCTGTCATCATCTCCAATTACAATCGATTTAGAAACATCCGCATTAAGAACTTTACAAGCATACTGTAACATATCTGGAGCAGGTTTAGCTTGGTAAGGAGAATCAATATCTAAGCCTAATATTTGATCAAAATAATCGAAGAGTCCCACACTAGCTAGCTGTTTAATCGCTGGTTCAGTACTATCATGAGTAACTAAAACTAGCTTAGCATCTGAGTTGCGTATTTTTTCTAGAATAGCTTGAGCTCCTTCTATACTTTTTACATGGTCTGTAAAATCAACAAGGTGATCAACTTCATCAAACATTTCAGCAATTTCTACAATAGAAGAGTTAATAGAAAGTGTTCGAAGATAAGCTCTTGTTCTTCTGATGATTTCAACTCTCTCTATGTGAATTGGACCCCCCATAATAATTTCATTAGTTTCAGGATTAAGTCCCATCAAAGATACTATGTCAGCATAATTCTCCTCTTTGAGGCCATATTTTTGCATAAGGAGTTTAGCTCTTTTTTGCATTACAGGAATATACATCTCGAGAGTAAAGAGAGTACCATCTTTGTCAAAACAAACGAGTTCAATACCCTCTAGTTTCAAATCTCCACACTTAATGTTGACCATACAAAACTAAAGAAAATTTAGTGCTTAATAATTTTGTGTATCAGATGTAATTTAAGTTAGCTAACCACGTATTCGTTTTAACAACTCAGCAGCAACAAGACGAGCTTTGGTAAGTAATTCATCTCCTCTTTTAATCTCATTACGAAGGTCCTTGGATAGATTCAGATCACCTGTTGGAACATTGGTATAAAGGACTAAACTTGTGTGTAATTCAGTATTAATTTTAATGATATCAACAATAGATTTGTGATATTTCTGAAGTTTCTTGACATCTGTGATCTTAAGTGAATCTAGTTCTAGAAGGATTTCAAAAAGCTTATTCAATCGGAATTTGTATTTCCTGAGTTTAGAATTTAAGGCGTTTAAAAACTCATAGAAGTTCATGAAACCGATACTTTCAGCGATCATTTTCTGATCTATAGAATTGAACCCTGAAACCTTGGCATCGAACCATTCATCACCAATTGGAAAACCTGAATCAATAGCTTCATACCATTGTTCTTGAGTAGAAAAACCACTATGCTTCGCATCATAAAATTGATTACCAATTGTGAAACCAAAAGAACTTGCATAACGTTGCTCTTTATGAGTTTTAAATCCACTTAGTCGGGCTGAAAAGTGTCTGCTGAGCATTTTGAGAATGATCACATAACAGAGAGTAAGAGTAATCCAAACAGGTAACATGTAAATGCCAAAAAGAAGGAGCCAATTATCCCATTTGAGAGGGTCAGAATTGAATTTCATCTCTTGATAATTATTGAGGTGATCGCCATCAGGATCATTCAAAGCATCATGAACAAGTGGATTCAATCCCATGCGAACTTCATATCCATCGTTCATATGATCACCGTCGCTGTCCATAATCAGAGGATTTGTACTATAAATTTTAACTTCAAGATAGTCGTTCAAGTCGTCAAAATCACTGTCAAATTCATGTGGGTTGGTTTCATACCAAGCTTCTTGTAAATTGGTAAGATCATCACCATCCAAATCTAGATGACTATCGTAAACAAGAGGATTAAGATTATTTTTAACTTCGTAGCCATCGAGCAATTGGTCATCGTCTGAATCTTCATCAGTGGGGAATAACCCTAGTTTATACTCTTCAAAATTGGTCAAACCATCCCAGTCAAGATCACTATGTTGGTCTGGTAAAAGTGGATTGGTCGAATAGGTTACTTCCCAATAATCATCCATTTGGTCATTGTCTGTGTCAAATGACCATGGATTAGTATTACTATGAAATTCTTCTATATTAACGAGATTATCATAATCAAGGTCTAACTGAGCTGTATCAATAAGAGGGTTAAGATTCCAATTGATTTCATATTTATCACTCATACCGTCTTCGTCAGTGTCCCAGCTGTTGGGGGATGTGTTATAGAATTTAACTTCAATCCCATCTGATAATGTGTCATAGTCACTATCAAAATACAACGGATTAGTTTCGTAGACATATTCTTCTAGATTGGTTAATCCATCAAAATCGGGGTCCATTGCTGTGTCATTTAAATTGGGATTAAGTCCTGAGATAATCTCAAAATAATCTGGTAGAGAATCATTATCTGTGTCATTGGAAGTAGGAAGTGTGCCGTAAACATATTCTTCAAAATTTGTGAGAGAATCATTATCCCAGTCTTCTTGACTATCATCTTCAAAGGGATCGAGTC
>CAZPXJ010000076.1:0-13752 GCA_964590855.1 uncultured archaeon | reverse complement strand
GCCCAAGAAAGAGGAACCTAAGGTTGAAGAGCCCAAGAAAGAGGAACCTAAGGTAGAAGTCCCCAAACCTGAGGTTCAAGAGAAGACAGGAGATGAGTAGAATGGGTAGCGATTACGTAATAAGTGAAATAGAAAGAAACCATATCCAGTTTTTATTAGAACAGAAGAAACGAACTGATGGTAGAGATTTAACCGAATACAGAGAAATCACTATCGAAACTGACTATATTAAAAAAGCAGAGGGATCTGCAGTAGTATCAATTGGTGATACAAAAATAATTGCTGGTGTAAAAGCTATTTTGGGAACCCCATTTCCTGATACACCTGACAGTGGTGTCATCACAACTAGTGCTGAGCTTTCACCATTAGCATCCCAATTTTTCGAGAGTGGACCTCCATCAGAAGATTCTATAGAATTAGCTCGTGTAACTGATAGAGCAATTAGAGAATCACATGCAATTGATTTGTCTAAACTTTGTATTGTTCCTAGTAAATTAGTATGGATACTGTTTATTGATATGTATATACTGAATGATGATGGTAATCTATTTGATGCAGCAACTTTGGCATCGATGGCTGCTTTAGCAACTACAAAAATACCAAAAGTAAAGCTATTATCAGAAGAACCTCTTGAAAAAGAAATTTTAGAGGAATTCGAACCTCTCAAGATAGATCATACTGTTGTAACAACAACAAGTTACAAAATAGGTGATTATAATATTGTTGATCCAAATCTCAAAGAGGATAAAATCAGCGATGCAAGAATTACTTTCGGATTTGATGAGCAAGATCGTATAGTTTCAATGCAAAAAGGTAAACTGGGTGTATATACTCCTGAAGAGATAAAAACTCAAGTACGAGAATGTTTGAATGTATCGAAAACTTTAAGGAAAGAGCTGATGAAAGCGATTCCGAAGTAAGAAGAGGTGTAATTAATGCCACGTACAAAAAAAGCGGGAACAACAGGTCGATATGGTGCTAGATACGGAAGTACAATTAGAAAACGAGTTAGACAAGTCGAAAACAAAAGTAAAATTGTCTACAAATGTCCTGTTTGTTATATGAGAACTTTGAAAAGAGTAGGTTTAGGAATTTGGGAATGCACCAAATGTGGTGAGAAGATCGCAGGTGGTGCTTGGGAACCAAACACTAGTGCTGGTAGAAGTATAACTCGAAGAGTTACTCGTATTTCTGAAGGATTAAAAGAAGAATTTTAACCTCTTTCTTTTCCATTTTCTATTTTTGTTTTAAATGCTTACATTTTAAAATTCATCAACTATTTTTATATAATGACAAAAATAGGTTATACCACATCCCGTGATCCTTCAAAGAAAACAAGATCATTTATTCATGATATGATTATGGTGGTTCCACAATCCAAACGTGTAGTAAGAGGGTCAACTTCCCTAAATTATGGATTAACTTCAATGAAAAATCTAGGAATTAATACTGCAATAATAATTAATTCCGTTAAAGGTAATCCAAACTTCGTTAGATTTTTCGATTTAACTGGAAAAATAATAGAACTACCATATGCTATTAAGATAAGAGGTATGACACTTTTTCGTGAATATAATAAAGAAAACAAAAAGAAAGCACGACCTTCTTTTTCTATAATGATCTCAACTTTAAACAATCCAAGAGAGGAAGAAATTCTTAAGAGATTCTTGGGAATATCAAATGTATCCATCGAAGAGATAGAGAAAAAGAACTATGTTACAGTTTATGCGGATTATTTAGATAAAGACGAAGGTATAATCTTTATTGAGTTTCTAAATAAAGAAAATAGCCAAGTTGGACCTAGAATTAAATTAAGAATAGTGGATAGAAAAATCGAGGAGACCATAATCTAATTGGATGATTTGCATGGAAGAAGTAGTAATTGAAGGTATTGACATAACTATGAAGTTTAATTTCAAAGATAGCGAGACAACTAAGCGAATTTATGAATCATTAATTTTAGAATCTAGTTACGATCCAAATGAAAGAGCAAAAACTACTATAGAATTTGAAGAAAATACTCTAATAGTAAATATCAATGCAAAAGATTCTGTCTCTGCAAGAGCTGCATCTAATTCCTTCCTAAAATGGATAAATCTATCAGAACAATTACTTGACTATATTGATGAAACTACTTAGTCTATGTTTATTGAAATGGTTGGCTATTCATTTTGACACCAGCCTTTTTCAGCTTACTTTGGATAAATGGTTTCATAATCAATTTTCGGAGAGCTACTTTGATGAACAACCCTTTTTTGAAGTATCTCGCAACTTTTCTATATGAATCTATGGTGTGCCAAATACTTGGATAGGCGCCAATTTCATTGACTATTATCTTTCTAAATCCTCGTTTCTTGATTTCTCTGAGTATTTTATCAGCTGGAAGCACCCCTGCACCAAAAGCATAATGAGAATCTTCTCCTTCTGAACAATCCGAAAGATGGATTTCTTTGAGCTCATCAAAAGGCATCTTGTCTAAAAGATCCATATAGGTTTCGGGACCATTTCTTAGATAAGAATGAGCAACATCAAATAACCATCCCTCCAATTGTGAACCTAGCTCTTCTTTGAATTTTTTATAGACATCTATGAAATCTTCATCAGATAGATGATAGATATTTTCTACTACTAATGGTATTTTTAGTTTCTTGAGATTGGCTACTAAGGTATCATAATCTCCTTTAAGTTCAACAGGATGAAAAACACCAAGAATGATATTCAATTTGTCTCCGTAAGTGTTAATAAGCTTGATAACCTCATCTATTTCTTTCTGTTTTTCGGGATGGGAAAAATCAAATCCTTCAATTTCTGCAACAGGAAGATGAAATGTGGTTATCATTCCATCAAGAGCTTCAATGATTGTATTAACATTCTTTAAATTAACTCCTTGTGGATTAATCTCTCCTGACTCTATTCCCAAAGTTTTTGCGAATTTGATAATATGCTCACATTCTAAGCTTTCATACGGTTGAATAGTCTGACCAATTAAAACCATGATTCAATGTTCGAGGGAGAAATATTTAAACTCATCCTTTACACTATGGATAGAGAAACATGAGGGCACAAAGAGCATTAGTTCGACCTCCAAGTAAGAGTTATACAAACTGTGTTACATCACATCCTTTAGGTCATACTGTAAACTTGGAACTAGCAAAAAAACAGCATAACGAGTATTGTAAGAATCTGAGGGAACTAGGACTAGAACTTATAGAATTACCTCCCAAGGATGAATATCCAGATGCATGTTTTGTTGAAGACAATGCAGTAGTTCATGAAAATAAAGCCTTTATTACAAGAATGGGTGTTAAAAGTCGAAGAGGTGAGGAGGAAGAGGTGGAAATGATTCTCAAACAATACTTCAATGTAGCAAAAGCAATCAAACCTGCAACCATAGAGGGCGGCGATGTAGTTCATTTGCCATCTAGGTTAATTTGCGGGATTTCTCAAAGAACTAACAAATTGGGAGTTGATCAAATGAGGGATTGGTTAGAAGTACAAATAGATACCATTGAGAATCCGAGCATTGTTCATTTGAAGAGTTATATGAAATATCTTGATTACAATAAACTCATAACTTCGAAAGAGTACAAAGACCATCCATTGATAAAAGACTTGGAATTATTAATTGTACCAAATGAAGAAAATTATTCAATAAATTGTTTATGCATTAATGATACAGTGATAATGTCTGATAAGTTTCGTAATGTACAGCAGACGGTGAAAGATGCAGGTTTTGAGATTATATCAATTAACATGAGTGAATTTGAAAAATGTCAAGCATCTTTAACATGTTTATCGATCCTTTTCTAATACTCTAAAAGAAACAAAATTGATTTCAAATTAAAAGCAAAACTCTAAATAATTCCTTGACCATATTATTTCTGATTGATATGGGCTTTTTCAAAAGAATCTATAAAACATTAATTGGTTTTGTAACATGTTCAGTAGTTGTGGTTGTATTAATGCTATTATTGTGGCCAACATTCAATAGTCCGGAGTATCTAGCCTTAACGGATTGGAACAGTGTTTATACTGGCAATTATGGTGCTGGAGGACACTTCTGGATAATATTGATGATGCTCTTGAATCCAAGTATTTTCTTAAATTTCCATATAAACCCAATAACTATGTTCAATAATGATATAGAAAATATGGTGGGTGTTGGTGCATTTATACTTATTCTTGGGATTTGGTTTATTGGTTCCTTTGCTGGAGGTTTAGCCTCTAGAGGAGGTCTAAGATCTGGATTGTGGTCAGCCTTACTTTCATACTTCTTCCTTAGTTTCTTATTTGCAGTACTTACTGGGGCCCTAGGAGGAGTTTCAACTGGAGGTTTTTTGGCATTTATTATAACTCTCGTTTCACCGATTGTTCTTGGATGTTTCTTTATTATTCCAGTACTAGGAATAGCTGGTGGCATAGCTGGTGGTATACTAGGTAAAATGCTTTTTACGAAATCAAAGAAAAAGGATGATGACGGCTTAGACAAAACTACTGATAAAGAAGAAAGTGATTGATTTCTCTTTCTCCTTCTCCTTTGTTTTTCTTCTTCTTGCTCAAAATACACATGTTTTTTATATTGAAAAGATTACATTTCATCTGAACCTTATGGCTAGTCAAACTAACACTTTAGCAATTCCTTGGGTTGAAAAATATCGTCCAGAGTATCTAGTTGATTTTGTTGGTAACAGAGATTCCGTTCAAGAATTGGAGAATTGGTTGAAAACTTGGAATCAACAGAGAAAAAAAGTAGCTCTACTTGCAGGTCCAGCAGGTGTAGGGAAGACAAGTGTGGTTTACTACCTAATTCGAAAATATAATTATGAATTTGTTGAAGTTAATGCTAGTGATAACAGGAATAAAAAGTCGGTAGAACTATTAGTTGGAAAGTCATCTACAGAAGGAACAGTTTTACAAGGAGCTAGAGTCCGAAAATTGATTTTAGTAGATGAGGCTGATGGATTGTTTGGAAATGAGGATAGGGGGGGTGGAAGTGCATTAGGAAAAGCTGTTACTTCAACACGAGTACCTATAATATGTACAGCTAATGACCCTTCAGCAAAATCTTTACAATCAGCAAAAAAAAGCATGAAAGTAATAGAATTTCACAGATTAAAGGAGAATGAGATTGTATTGCTTCTTGAAAAAATTGCGGAAAAAGAGGGGATAACATTAAACGAATCAACTCTAGTTGCGATTGCAAAGAATAGCGGTGGTGATGCTAGATCTGCAATCAATGATTTAGAAGGAGTAGCTTTTGGGTCATTGGAAAAAGAAGTCCAGTTAGCCCCAAGAAACCAACAACATAGCCTTAATGATGCTTTAACTAACATATTCCAAGTGGGTAATTTCAAAGATGCAAAGTCAGCTTTAGATGGAGTTGATGTTGATTATAGAGAATTATTATCTTATGTGCATGAACATGCATGGAAACAATCTGCTAATTCAACAGAGCAATTTAACATGTATGAACTGATTGCTGTAGCAGATTTCTATCTGTCCCAATGCTATATAAAACAAGATTGGAGATTCTTGAAATATTTTTTTACATTTATATCTTCAGTTGGATTAGTGAAAACTTCTGCTTTTAAAGATGAAAAATATACATTTCCTAGTTATTGGTCTCTTATGGCAAGAGTAAGAGGAAAGAATGCGAGTATAAAAAATATTGCTGAAAAGAGCATTAAAAAATTGCATTGTTCAAGAAAAGAATTTCAAAGTGAATATTACCCGTTCATTGAGATAATTTTCAATAAAGATCCTAAGATGGCCGGGGGACTAACTACATGGTTTCAATATAATGATGAAGACCTAATCTTCCTCACTGGGGGATCCAATAAGTTGATTAAAGAAATAAAGGAACATGCTGAAGAAGCTTATATCCAAATGGCTGAGGATTGGATAGAAAAGGCGAAAAATACTGAAAAAAGCCTATTGTTCTATAGTGATTTACCTGAGAAGAAGATAAGGACTCCTCCTGTAAAAAAATCACAACCACCTGCTGAGGAAAAAAACAAGACTGAAGAAATAACCAACGATAAATCAATAGAAACAGAAGAATTTTCAAAAGAAGATGATTCAAAGGAGGCGAATGCTTCGAAAAAGAAAGCTCAGACTTCTTTAGAAAGCTTCATCAATAAAAAATAAAAATTGCTATTTTTCCTCTTTTGTTCTTGAAATTTGGTCTCCAAGAGGAAACATAAGTCCTGATGAGAGTAGAAATTGTAACATCTTCTTGAAATTTGAAACTATATAGACATCAGCACCTACTTTTTTTCTAACCATTCTGTTCTGTATTACGTAATCCAAGCACTTCAATACATCTTCTTTTCGTATGCCAGTTACCTCAATTAATTCACCTAAACTCATCCCTTCTTCATATAAACTTAAAGAAACAGCAACCACACCAACATTTACTCGGTCGATTACATCACTTGGCAGTTCGATGTCTTCGTCTTTTGTATCATTATTACTCATTTTTGTTCATCTCGTTCAAGTTACTATCAGATAATACCAAGGAGAAATAAGTATCAACCAATGGTGGAGGTATTCCTATATCCTTCAATTTTTTCCTGATTTCCTTACTAGACATTTTATCGCAATTTGATTTGTATTGGAATGCTACAAATTCTCCATATTCCCATGGATAAACTATCCATGATTCTGTTTCATTGATATAGTAATCTGGTTTGACAATACTATGTTTCTTGTAATACAATGTTGCGGTTTTGATTTCTTTTGCCCCCATTTCTTTAATATGTTCGATAGCTGCAACTAAACTTTTTCCGCTATCAGCAACGTCGTCTACAATCAACACAACTTTATCTTCTACTCCCTCAGAAATCTTTTGAGTAATAATCGGGTTTTCAGTAGCTCTCGATGTGTTATCGTAAAATTCTATCTTAATATTCGCTGTTCTTCTATTACCATAGAAATCTGCTAATAGTCTAGCGGGAATCCAGCCACCTCTTGCTATACCTACAATTACATCTGGAAAGAATCTGTCTTCAGTGATTTTTTCAAATAGATAGAATGTCATTTGATAACTTTGATCCCAAGAGACTATTTCATAATCCTCCAACTTAATCACAGAAAGTACAGCAAGTAACTTGTTAAAAAACTTATCACTGGGGTGATTGGCAATTGCATTATAAGAAAGCTTAATATCTTGGATTGAGACATTGAACTTTGAAGAATTAAAAGGTGCAATTATGTCATTCATAGAAAGATTACAACTGAATCCTGAAGAAAAGCAAATATATTCTTTACTTCTAGGAACGGGTCAATTAACAGATTTTGAAATAGCGGAACATGGAAAACTCCACTTCTCAAAAGTAGAGGTTGCTTTGAGTTCTCTTATTAATAAAGGTGCCGTAGGTGTTTCAGAAGGGTATGTGAAAAAGTATTTCGTTAGAATACCTTTAGATTATTTGGCTGAAACAAGTGACAAAATCAATTCCGGTATTAAGGGTAATTTAGAAAACACCACTACATTTGTCCAAACTAAACAAACTGAATTCAACCAACTAAGATCGAATATGGTTAATCAGCTCAACTCCTCTCTAGCCAAGAAAGAAGCAGAGTTAGATCAACACTATTCGAGTGTTTCTGCCAATCTTCAATCTCTAACAAACCAAAGAAGAGAAAACCTTGAGAGCAAATCCAACATAATAAAGGAAAAACTCACAAACATACAAGAAGACGAGAAACAATTTGTTGAAGCTTCAATAAAGGAAGTTCTACAAAATAACGTTGACACAATATCAGCTGCTAAATCAGCAGCAGATACAAGGTTAGAAGGTATCAAAACTTCAAATTCAGAAGTAATTACAAATTCAATTGCAAAAGTTGATCAAAGTGTGAAACAACAAACAGAGAAAATTGATGAGATTTCTCAAACTTTAGGCCCCAAAATTGAGATGCTTGAAGAGAATTATCTAAATCATCTTAATGAAATTACTGAAGTAATCCAACAGAACATTGACACTACAAAGCTTGATGTTAGAGCCTTCAATAGGGATCAAGCTGAGAAATATGTTGGATTTTCAACTGAAACAGTCAGGAAAACAGAGGCAACAGTTGATAGTTTAACCGAAACTGTTACAAGTTCTCTTGGAGAATTAAACACCTCACTTGAAATGATTTTGAACAGAAAAGTGGAAGAACTCTCTCTTCAAGTTCAAGAAGCTATTACCTCTTTAAATGAGAAGGTTTCAGAGATAAAACAGAGTTTATCGGAGGAATTTGAACATCAAAGAAATAATGCAATAACTGGCACAATCTCGCAAATTAAAGGAGATATGAACCTGAAATTCACAGATTTGCAAAATAGTGAACAAACCCAGAGAAATAACCTTATTAGTGAAAGAGATGTGTTTGCTCAGAAACTTGAAACACATTACAATGAAGCAATTCAAAGTTACAATGCTAAGATAACTGAAATTCAAGATACTGCAAGAACTAGATTAAGTTCGTTTAAAGAAACTTTAACAAATCAATTTACTGGAATAGCCACTTCCATTTTCGATAGTATGAATGAACACGTCCTGCAATTCAGAGAAGTTTCTAGTCAGCTCAACGATAATGTGAGACAAACCTTAGGGACTGAAGTTGATGATTTGAAGGAAAAATGGACAGATCTATCTAACCAAATTGAAACACTAACACAAGAAAATGAAGCCAAAATCAACACAAAATATCAAGAAGCTATTAACATGATAGGTGCAACAACAGCTACTATTACCTCAGATTTAGGTAACTACTTGGATCAGACTCTTGAATCTTCATTAAAAGTTACAAATGATCTAGTTAATTCCTCCAAGACACAGATAAGTGAGAGCAAAGAGTTAATCGCTGGTGGGCTCAATGAAGAAGTAAATGCTGCTACAGGTTTCTTAGAAGAAGCAGGTGGAAAATATACTGATACTGCAAATTATCTATCTAGTTTGACTATGAAGATCAAAAATGATTTCAGGACCTTAGAAGCAACTACCAAAGACTCCCCTGTTCCTCGTGTTGAAACAACTTCAATTATCGGACTTGAAGCAACTATTAGTCATATAAATCGAATAGTTAGAGCTGCAAAACGAAGTGTTACAATCATGTCACCTAAACCCCAGTATATACCATTAGATGCAGTGAAATCTCTACCAACAACAGTGAAAGTAACAATCGTAACATATCTTGATGAACAGATAGATAGAGAATGGATAGATTCAGCTTACGCTGTTGAAGCAAATGTAGAAGTAAGAAAATTCAGAGATATGGGAACAGGAAGTGAACTTCCACAATTCATTGGTGTAGAAAGAGAAAATGAGGAAGTACTAATAGCTGCAACTGATGAAGCTACTCAACAAGTAGTGGGAATACTAAGCAGTTCAACAGAATTTGCTAAACTTTTTTCATATATTGTAATTGCTGATTTTGCAAGAGGAAGATCAACACAAATAAAATAATCTATCAAGATTATTTTTTTTTGTTCAACCTATTCTGACACATATTTATAACCACAATTGTAATATTTAACAGAGTTAGATGGGAATAAGATGTAAGATTTGTGGAAGTTATGTGAGCGATACACAATTATTGAGGTCGAGAGGAGAACGTTATTGCTCAACTATATGTAGAATGCCTTTGAGCCATGTGGACACACAGCACATAAGGATGAGATATGGGATTGGCTAGAAAAAAGTAGGAAATGCCCACTATGTAAAGAGACAATAACAAAAATCGATGTGGATTTAAAGGGTTAAATCCTTAAAATTATTAATTTTGTAGGTCGGGAGAGAAGAGTTTAAAAGTAGAAGTAGAAAAAGAAAATTTAAGCACTTAGGTGAAATAAAAAATGCCAACAAAAGTAGATGCTGATTGTTGTATTGCTTGTGGAGCATGCGTAGATATCTGTCCAGAGAACGTATATGATTTAGAAGATGTTGCAGTTCCAACAAGAAAAGAAGAATGTACTGACTGTGGTCTGTGCATAGACGAATGTCCTAACGAATGTATTGAATTCGAGTAAAAGTAGGACTTCATTTTTCTTTTTCTACTTTTTTCTTTGTAGTTTTAAAGTCAAAACCTGTTATATTATTGGAGCTAACACCAAACAAAGATTTCTCATTACTAGAGATTGTCTCGTTTCTACCACTATAGTAGGTGTTAGCTCCACTACCTCTTATACTTCTCCTACCCCTCTCTACATACTTCTTATAAGTATCTTTGAGCATAACCAAGGTGCAGGTTTATACCTATAGTGGTCAGACGTTATTTTACCCACATGTTTATTTATAATTTTCTAGATGTTTTGTTGACTATGCTAAATCTAGACTGTGTATATCTCAAAACTCTTTCTTCCAAAGATGGCGACAATCCTCTTTCTACTATCCTAGTTGACGTGAAGAAAAAACACTTTATCGTTAATTTATGGTCACCTTGGCATGAAATTGGGGATTATCTTGTTCCTTATACTCCAATCAAGATTTTCAATATTGATAAGCTGACTGAAAACGATTCAACCTATTATTCAGCTGGTAATAAATCAATTGTTGTTCTTGACCCAGATGTTTTACTAAATGCAACTTCTATAAACAGTGTTTCTTATTGTCCGCGAAGTTACTATCTTAACGAAATCATCGGTGAGACTCCTTCGCCTTACATAGCAATCAGAGGTTCTGTTGTACATGATTGTTTAGGGTTGGCAGTTGCAAGTAACTCTAAACCTTCTGATGTGTTACCTGAAGTGTTGGATTCATTCTCGATGCAATATGAATATCACGGGTATAAGAAGGAGGCAGTTCATCAAGATGTTCGAAAAATGACAGAGAGCCTAGATTCCTTTGTTTCTACACTTAGTCAAGATGCTTTACCAGAGATGTTATTTCTATCTCCTTATTTCGGTATTAGGGGGCGAATAGACCTTTTCAATGAGAATCAAATCTATGAATTAAAAACTGCAAAGGTCTCTGAAGAGCAAGATATCCGCTTCTCTGATTTGTTACAAGTAGCCTTGTACACTTATGGTATTCAAGATAAAATTGATGATTTAAAACAACAGAATGGTACAGTAATATATGTTGGAACCAACAAAGCTGTGTTCAAAACAGCCGATCCAAATTGGGGTCTTTTACGCTACGGAATGGAACAGAGAAACAAAGCATATCGTATTTCCCATCTTGGTTATGTACCACCTATTCTTCCTGAAGAACAAGTGAATAAATGTAGAAAATGTTCTGTTAAAGATTTTTGTGCTCGTTTATGTGCAGGACTAAATCAAGAAAGAAGATGTTCAACTTGTCCCCATGAACTTCTTTGTACCAAAAATGCTCTACCAGATGAACATCAAGAATATTTCAAGAAATATTCTAAATGGATAAAATATGAGCGATCAGAATCCTCTCGAAATCTAGCTGATTTATGGAAACTCTCTGTAGAGCAGAGGGTAGCTAAAGGGAAAGCGATCCAGAATCTTAAGCTCGAGAATGAGATCAAAGATAGCAACACGACCAAATTGCTTTTCTCATGTAAGAATAACAGCGAGTTGCGGGAGGGAGATATTGTTATCCTAAGTGATGGAAAACTTGTTCAAGGTTTTGTGAGTACTGGAGTTATTTCTCGTGCATCCGAATCTTCAGTAGAAGTTGAATCTAGATCAATGCAAGGATCAGTATCTGTGATTGATCTATATTCAATTGATGTTGGTTATAGGCGCCAACAGAGAGGTCTTTTTAATATCATTTTCAGAAGAAATAACTTTAGAGAATTGGTAGTAAAAGGAGAAAAATCTTTGATTAAACCTGTGGAAGGAAAATACATCCCAACCAATCCTGTTCAAAATGAAGCAGTTTGTAAGATTTTGGGAACTCAAAATTATTGTTTAATTCAAGGCCCTGCGGGGACTGGAAAAACTTATGTGATAGCAAAATCTGCGATTGAATTAGCTAAGCAAGGAGATAAGATTCTACTGACAGCGTTTACTAACAGAGCTGTAGATAATATCTGTAAATACCTGCTTGAGAACCAATTTACTAAATTCATAAGATTGGGGTCAACACATGCCATACAACCTGAGTTAAGAGAATATACTTTGAAAGAATATAAGAAACAGAATCCAGAAAAATCAGCAAAAGAAATTATCACTGATTTCTCAATTATAGTGGCTACAACCTCCACAATTTCAAATCCTGTTTATGAACGATTAGGTATTAGAACAATAATAATAGATGAAGCAAGTCAAATGACAGAACCCACGGTTCTATCTGCACTACTTGAAGGAAGTAGGTTCATTCTAGTAGGAGATCATAAGCAGCTTCCACCAGTTGTTCAAAGCCCTCTAGGGCAAAAAGAAGGGATGAGTATTTCTTTGTTTGAAAAACTAGCTGAAAACTCCCCTGGATCTGTCCATCTTCTCACACATCAGTTTAGGATGAATGAAAAGCTAGTAGATTTTTCCAATCGAATTTTCTATGATGGTAAACTTGAATCTTTTGATGATTTAGTGCGTTTTCAAAATCTTATTGAGTTGAAGAATTTTACTGGTGATTATTCTGATTTTAAAGACAAAACAATTTATGATCCTAAAACCCCTTTAGTTTATCTTCCAATAAATGGAACTTTTAATCCAGAAAATAAAATCAATCTTGAAGAAGTAAAAGCAGCAAGTGAAGTAATTACGAAGTTTTTAGAACTAGGTTTGACACCTGAACAAATTGGTGTTATCTGTCCATATAGGGGACAAGTTGGAGAGCTCAAACGTTCACTACCTCCAAGAATTGTTGTTGATACTGTAGATCGTTTTCAAGGAAGTGATAGAGAACTAATTCTACTCTCATTGACAGAAACAACATCAAAAAGTAATAGAGGATTCTCGGATGCTAGAAGATTAAACGTAGCCATAACAAGAGCTAAGAAGAAATTAATTGTAATCGGCAATCCCCATATAGATAAAAATGAACTTGGAAATTATATCAATTATCTTCACGATAATGCTGAAGTGATAACTGAAAAAGAACAAAGAAAACCTACAATTCCTAGAGAGACAAGAATTGTTGCAGAGGGTGTATCAAAAATAGCAAAAGTGGTAATTGCAGTGAAGAATATAACTGATTCAAAAGATGACGCGCTGAAATGCATGGTTTGTTTCCAGCCAGTATATGAGAATGCGGTTGAATGCCCTGTTTGTGAACACTTGTATCATTTTGACCATCTGGTTACTTGGATAAAAGATAATGAGCGTTGTCCTTATTGTAAAACTATTCTAAGGCTATTTGATTAAAATAGAATCTCTAATCTTATAACACTAAACAAAAAGAAAAAAAGGAAAAGAGTTAAACTCTTTATTTTCTAAATCTTCTGAATGCTAGTACTGAAGCTAAACCTAAGAATGATAGGAATACTAATCCTGAAATTCCGGTTACATCTACAGTAACTTCAAATCCAGCTAACTCCATGAATTCAATAGCTGTATCAATGTCATATGCATATGCATCAAGAGATTCATCATAGGCAACTGCTACGTTTGGACAAGCAGTAACACCTGCATCACCAAGTCCTTCTAGGATTTGAGATACGATGATATCACGTGGAACAGCATGACTAATTGCTTTTCTGACATATTTAGCGGCTTCTGGAGTTCCTTCAGGTGTCAATTCACCAGTACCAAAGACGGGATGTCTCAAGTTAAGGCCCATTTCTTGATGAGATGGATCACTAACTAGGATACCTTCTACACCTGCTGGGGTGAAGTCAGCGATTTGTGGG
>CAZPXJ010000075.1:0-13817 GCA_964590855.1 uncultured archaeon | reverse complement strand
ATATGAAGCGGTTGAAGGTTACACAGATGAACTTGCTCTAGCAATATTAGGTAGATATATGGATGAGCAATCAGCAGAAGTTTATTGGGCAGGTTTGCAAAAGATAGGTACTTGGTGTTGTATAGTTGTGACACCAAAAAAATTCGATTCTTTTGATTACGTAAAAGATGATTATTATGATAAAGCAGTAAGAGGAGAATTGTAAACATCCTCCTGTTTTAGCATACTTCTCAATAATTGGTTGTTTAGTTTAAGAAAATCTTTTAATTTTTAGCATTAGCTCTAATTAAAATTTATAAATTAGTATAATTATTGACTTTGTATGAATTCTACAGAAATTAGTGAATACAAAGTCTATGGTTATCGTTGGGTAGTGTTACTTTTATTCGGTTTTGTAACTCTAATTAACCAGATAATCTGGATTACTTTTGCAGCGATCACACCATCAGCTACAACATTCTATGGTTTTGGTCCCACACAGACTACTCCTATTTTCATGCTTTCGTTGGTGTTTATGATTGTTTATATCCCAATGAACATTCCAGCAGCATTAGCTCTTGATAAATTAGGTTTGAAATGGGGTACAGGAATAGGTGTTATTCTTACAGGAGTATTTGGGATACTAAGAGCTGTATCTACACAGTATCATTGGGTACTAATCTTTCAAATCGGCTGCGCGATTGGCCAGCCCTTCTTACTTAACTCTTTCACCAAAGTATCTTCTAACTGGTTTGCTGCTGACGAAAAAGCAATGGCAACGAGTTTAGGGACAGCGTTTGTTCTGTTTGGAGTATTACTTGGAATGTTTATCACACCATTTATCTCTCAGGGTGTTGGTATAACTGGTATGCTTTACATCTATGGAGGAGTGGCCCTCGCTTTGATGGTGGCTTATCTAATATTCGTTAAAGATAAGCCTCCCACACCTGCAAACGCTTATAGTGATGATGCCAAGGTTTTTGAAACCAAAGGAACTTTTTCAATGTTCAAAAATCGAGATTTCAATATCTTGCTAGTTTTATTCTTATTTGGAGCAGGTGCTTTTAATGCAATATCTACAGTTATAGCTGACCTATTTAATTCTTTCAGAACTGTGCCTGACTGGGTTATAGCCTTTTTTGATGCTGCAGATGCTACAGAAGCTTTTGATCTACTTCTTGGTATTTTAGGTGGAGCTATGATTGTCGGAGGTATAGCTGGAGCAATTACTCTATCTACTATTTCAGATAAGTTACAAAAGAGAAAACCTTTTCTTATAATCAATGCTATCTCAGGAACTATTTTGACTCTAGCATTCTTCTTTGTTGAGAAGTACGTTGTATGGTATGGTACCCGCTTTATCATACAATGTGTAATAGGATTCATGTTTGGTTTCTTACTTATCTCTGCTCTACCAGTAGGGTTGACTTTCGCAGCAGAAATTACTCACCCAATGCCTGAGGAAACATCTAATGGTTGGTTAATGTGGATAGGACAACTTGGAGGAATAGCTCTCATAATGATAGTTATGTTTGGAATGAATACTGATGTATGGAATTTCATCATTTATGCAGTTATTCTAGCCATTGCAGCTGTCTTCTCATTCTTCATGAATGATCTGGATAAATATAAGTTAAAACAATAACTTCCTCTTTTTTTTCTTTACTTTTCTGATTAAAAAAATAAAAAAGATGTTTGTATAAATGTTCTAAGCTATTGTTTTTTCTTATGTTCTGAGTCTTCTAAGAACAATGATTCCACTAAGTATTGCTACAACTGGTAGAGCGATAAACCATTCAAATTCAGGGATAGTTGTGATGGTTGGTAAGTTGTATCCTACTTCTTCAAACTTTTGTTCTATTTTGTAAATTATGTTTTCTCCATTTAGAATTCCACTGTAGTCTATATCGTAGTATAACCCTTTCAAATTTCCTGTTGATTCATCAAAAGCAATCTGCAAAGTATGGTCTCCTGAAAAAATATCGGTGTTGTTTGTATAAGTAGTATCAAAGTGCCATTCGAAAACAGCGATATTGGTAGTAGTATAAAAGGTACCACCAACATTCTCAAAATGCCAGTTAGGATCTGCGACATCTGTTATGAACTCATCCTGACTCATTTCATTGAAGGTTTCTGAAAATTCTATAGGTTCTAGGAAGAATAATTCAAAGATATCTGTTCCTTGATCCATCTCTGTTTGATTCCAGATTAACGGGCTTCCATCTACTATCAATACAGGCATGACTGCCATGAAGACAATACCTATTATATCAAAAGGTGCATTAGAACCAGTTTCTGTGTCTGTACCAATTGTTAAATTCCAGTTAACACCAGAAGTATCTACATTGGTAACTTCAACTTCGAATTGAGTACCTACTGCTTGGGTTGTGTTTAAGAAACTAAAACCAGTACCTGAAGAAGAATTTGTACCCACTAGAATATCCCAACTTGAAGCAACAACTTCGTAGTCAAAAGCTTGACCAACTATTACGCCATATGCTGCACGAGATGTAGTTGAGCCTAAGAGAACGCTAATCAGTATAATTGGAAGAGCTACTTTTAACAGTTTTTTCATATGCTTTTTTCTCCTATCAATCAAACTTGATATTGCTGCTAGTGAGTATTTTAGTAGTATATGAGTTTTATCCTTAACTACCCATATCGGTAGAAGTTGAAATGTTATCTTATGCATTTTTTGGAAACTTTTAATTATTGAATCATGTCTCCTTAGTGAAACCTTACATTTTTTGGTAAAAACTTAATCGTTATAAGCAAAAAAACTTTTATTGTGTTTGAGTATAGGTACTGATTCCTATGTCGGAAGTAAGAAAAATATATAGTGTTCAGAAAAGTAGAGTTACAATGGAAGGAGCAGGGGTGAGATTGAAGAGAGCTTTTGGTCAAGCTCATCCAAAACTAGACCCTTTTCTACTTCTGGATGATTTTGGATCCGATAATCCTGATGATTATATCGCAGGTTTTCCTTGGCATCCCCATAGAGGAATTGAAACCATAACATACATGCTTCATGGTGAAGTTCTACATGAGGATAGTATGGGAAATTCTGGTACTATTCAATCTGGTGATGTCCAATGGATGACCGCAGGTAGTGGTATCATTCATCAAGAACTCCCAGCAAGGACATCTGGAAAGATGGTTGGATTTCAGTTATGGGCTAATCTTCCTGCTTCTCATAAGATGATGGAACCTAGATATAGAGATATAAAAGCAACCGACATACCTACAGTTACAACTAAAGATTTCATCGAAATAAAAGTTATTTGTGGAGAAGTACAAGGAGTAAAAGGACCTGTTGAAGATATAATAACAGAACCTGAATATCTAGACATTTCTATGAACCATTTTTCTACCTTTATACACCCTATCAAGAGTGATTATAATGCGTTTGCCTATGTAATAGAAGGAGAAGGATATTTTGATGAAAAACAGAAAATAGGTGAAAACAATTTAGTCATCTTTGAGTCTGGTGATGAAATTCAAATCAATACAGAAAATAATAAACTGCGATTTCTGCTAATCTCTGGTAAACCTCTTAAAGAGCCTGTAGAATGGTCAGGACCCATTGTTATGAATACACAAGAAGAAATAAAGATTGCTTTTGAAGAGTACAGAAATGGAACCTTTATCAAAAAACAGTAGCTGTTCTAATTTGGATATTTTTCTCTAAACTCTTCTTCTAGAATGTCCATTATAAGGTCATCAATATATCTACCGGCAATGAAGGAGGCTTTTCTTCTAACTCCAACATGTTTGAATCCCAGTTTTTCATACACATGGATTCCTGATTTAAGAAAGTCATACACATGAAGCTGGATACGATGAAGATTTAAGGTATTGAAACCTATTTTCAGAAGACATTCAATTGCATCCGACCCGTAACCTTTTCCATGATTTTCTTGATTGTAAATTGCGATGCTCATTGAAGCGTTTCTGTTAGTCATGTTTAATTGTTTTAATGCTGCAACACCGAGAAATTCTTTTGTGTTTTTTTCGACTACTGCAAAAGAGTAAGCTTTTTGATTTTTCATGTCTTCATCAACTTTTTTTATCCACTCCTCACGTTCGTGACGTGAATTTGGAATATATATGCCCATTCCAATTCTCATCTCGAAAGTATTCCAATGTTCCATTATCGAATCTAGATCAGATAATTCTATTGCTCTTAGGATTACTTTTTTTCCAATGAAAGGTGATTTCTTGTTAATATCAGAAGACATTAAGAAAAAAAATCAATATATGGTTAATATTAATTGCTATTAGGTCAAAAAAAAGGAAATTGAAGAAAAAAAGGTTATTATCTTTTCTTTCTATAAAGAACAAGTCCAAGAACCATTAATGCTCCAACACTGATAAAAACTAGATCGATTGATCCACTTTCGGCGATTTCATCTGCACCTACAGAAGGATCATATATTAGTTCTTCATCAAAGTGATCAAAACTTAGATATGTTTGAAGTGTTCCATCTCCAAGTGAAGAATGTGAGGCATTTACTGTTCCATACTCATATGCACTAGCAACTTTGTATTTTGCTTGATTTGCATATGCAAAGTGACCTTCCACTCCTTCACCTGAAATTAGATACTTCTGTTTGACTTCAAGCTTATTCTGAACTTTTGTTTCAAATCCTGTTGAATTGGATGTAGTATCACAAGCATTACCGTTGGTGTCGTTAAGTCGATATGTGTTCTTTAGTGGATGAATATCGAATCTTAATGCCAAATTAGTATCATTTCTTTGCCATTCCCAATTTCTGATTACGATATCAAATTTTAGTTCAGTTTTACCTATTACAGTATAACCTTCAGTAGTATTATCATTCAGATACATGTGGGCATTAATCTCCATTTCAAGATCAGCAAAGAATGGGACCATTATCATATCTGAGACAAAACTAAAGTGAACAGCTGATACTTCATCTGTACCTTCGGTATAGTCTACTTCAAAACCACTAAATACCCATCTAATACTTGATAATGCTAAAACATTTGGATCTAAAGGCATTGGAGGCATTGGATCTTCACTCCAAATTGCTGTTTCATTGTATTGAAAAGCACCATCTTCATTAAAATCTAGATATTCAGAAAGAGATTTTAGTTGTACATTATAATCGAACCCACTATCTGATTCTATATACTGGAATTTTGGAACCATTCCACCAGCATTAACTTTGATAGTAACTGTATCATAAGTGAGTGTTACCAGTTTGTTCTGCTCTTGATAAGCAAAAGACTGGTCTCCTGCTGATACTTGTGTTAGCGTTAGGAACATAAGTACCAACATGCTTAAACCAAAAATTTTTGTTTTTGTGTTCATTTTTGCACCAACATATAGTTGAACTTGCTTCTTGAATACCTTATTATTTAGTACTATGGAGAAGTTAACTTTAGAAAACTAAAGTTGATTATGAAGTAAAACAAATATATAAAAGTATGAAAAATTTATATTGGCATCAATGACTGAAGAAGATCAATCTTTCATAGAACTGAAGATTTTCTCTAATAATATTAGAAGAGAATTGATAAGGATAATCAGTGATTCTGGTTCTTTATCATTCAGTGCTATCAAGGAAGAATTAGATCTAACGGATGGTCGTCTATATTTTCATCTAAAGAAGATAGAACCTTATATTGAGAAAGACAATCAAAATTATTACAGGTTAAATGAAGAAGGTAAAAGAGTTTCATTTCAACTATTTCATGAAAAAGAAACTCTTTTTATGGAGAAATCTGACCAAGAAGAAGATAAATCTATCACGTTTATTGACAGAATCGCCCCTTCAAGGATTTTTTACTATTTTCTAGGAACCAAAACAAGAAGTCTGCTAGAATTGAATATAATTCTGATTGTTATATGCTGGCTTTTTGGTCTGACAGAAGCTTATGGATTATTAGTTAATAGTTTCAGACTGGAAACTTTCTTTGGAGGAGGGGCTATTGTAAACACTCTACTATCGGTAGCTCATTGGTATATCTACATAGGAATAATAACTCTAATTCTAGTTATTCTGAAATCGAAATTTAATTTCCTAGAGCTAAGTATAGGTGTTCTATTAGGAACAATACCCTATTTGCTCTATTTGATACCTGTTGGAATTATGTTTCTTGTTGGTATAGTAATTCCTGATTGGGGGCAAATATTACTTAGAATACTTTATGTTATTTGCAATTTATGGTCAACTATGCTTATCGCTCAAGCAATAACTATTTCTGCTAAACGTAAATGGCATGAATCCTTCATTATAGCATCAGTATTAATGTTTCTAGATTATATCTATCTATTCGTACAAATATGAGAATAAAACACAACTTCAGTAAACTAAATAAAAACGATAATAAAAACTCAAAAGTAATATAATATGGAAAGTGTGAGAAATGGAAAACCGAAATAAAATAAGTATCGCGATTATCTCGTTCATAGTTATCGCAGGATCTATTGCAACCCCTTTAATGGTCCGGGATTATGAATCTATTATAGGCGATTTTACCAATTCTCCCTTCTTTCCACCTCCTATACTTCACGAAGGGACACTAAACCTATACTATTCAAGTGATTATATTGAAGATAATTCTACAATATTACCAGTTCCTGAACTGAGCCTTAATGATATAAATGAATCAGAAATAGTATTAAGAATATGGATCAATATAACCGATATAACGTTACTTGGTAAAAAAGCAGGTAACTCACAATTTTTCACTAGTGATGATGTATTTGATGTCTTAGAAGCTTTAAATGATACTCAGCTCCTAAAATCTGGAAATATAACTGCTGCAGAGTATGTTGGGATTCAACTTCATTTCAACACAACAATATTCATTCAAACAGACGTGGATTTCTACTATTTTGAGATTCAAGGAAATAATGTTATTACTCTTCCCTTCAATATGTTTAATCAAGAAAATATGAAAGTTGATCTTAATATTGTTGAAGATACAGTAACTGATGTTATATTAGATTTCAACTTAGAATTACTTTGGCAAAACAGCACAGCACGAATAATGCCAAAAGCTTTAGTTCTTGCATGAGAAGTTATTAGCGCAATATCTAAATAATTAATAGTGTTTTCTTCTCATATGGTAATTCAATATTCGGCTATTATACCTCATGGATTTAATCTTATAGAAGATATTTATCCCAATCAAGGAGAGAAATGGGATAATCTAATTAATGCAATGAAAACAGTAGCTTCTGAGATATTTACAGCTGATCCAGAAGTCATTTTACTAGCTTCTCCTCATAACCTTAGAATAGATGGTCAGATTGGGATAATCACTTCTGAATGGCTTGAAGGTACTTGGTGGAATAATGATAAAACTGAAAGTGTCCATCTCAAACATAAGTGCGATAGAGAATATGGTAAACTCATTTGTGAACGAATGAAAAAAGAAAATCTACCGGTTGTTTCAGTTAACTATGGTGCTGCTGGGGGTGACTTTTCTGCCATGAAGATGGATTGGGGTACTCTTATTCCTTTATGGTATATTAACAAAAAATATTACGAAGAGAATAAAGAAGTGCCATCTGTTGTATTAATAACTCCTTCTAGAGAAATACCTTGGGATAATCTTGTACAAATGGGGACTATTCTGAATGGTCTATCTATTTCAAATGGAAAGAAAGCAGTGTATATTGCTAGCTGTGATCATGGTCATGCTCATGATCCAAACGGTCCTTATGGTTTTCATCCTGCATCTAAGGTCTTTGATGGTCAAATATGTGAGATGATAAAAAATAACAATCTCGACAAGTTATTAGATTTGTCAGATGAATTCATAGATCAAGCAAAACCAGATAGTTTTTGGCAAATGTTGATATTACTCGGTATTTTACAAACTACAGATTTGAGAAATGATATTTGTGTTTACGAATGCCCAGAATACTATGGAATGATTGTCGCTTCTTTCAAGTGATTTTCAGATAATCTTTAAAGGAAGTTTTTCTTTTTTTGTTTAAACTATTAGTGGTGAAGAAAATGAATGATCATATAGGAAAAGAATTCATGAAGAAAACACAGTATAAGCATGTCACACAAAAATCTGATCAGAGTCTAGGTCATCCTAATCCCCCTCTGCAAATGGAATTCGCTCATAAAATGAGAACCTTTGATTTACCAAAGCCTAAAGAAATCAAGGTTGAAGAATTGAATTTACGTGATGCGATAGAAAGACGACAGAGTGTCAGAAAATATTCTGATAATCCCTTAACCTTGGAAGAACTAGCTTGGTTGTGTTGGGCTTCACAAGGCGTTAAAGAAGTTATGAAAGATGGTTATGCAACTTTACGAACAGTACCATCTGCTGGAGCTAGACATGCATTTGATACTTTCTTACTAGTCAACAATGTTGAAGGTTTAGAACCTGGAATATATAGATACTTGGCTCTTGAGCATAAGCTTGGGGAGTATATTATCGAAGAGGGAATAGCAGATAAAGTAGTAGAAGCTGCTTATGGTCAAAAAATGGTTAAGAATGATGCTGTAACATTTATCTGGGTTGCTGATATTTATCGTATATTTTGGCGGTATGTGGAAAGAAGTTATAGATATATCCATATAGATGCTGGCCATGTGTGTCAGAATCTGTATCTTGCAGCTGAAAACATTGGTGCTGGTGTGTGTGCTATTGCTGCATTCCATGATGAAATCTTTAATGAAGTGTTGAAAATCGATGGTGAAAAACATTTTGTTGTTTACCTTGCTTCTGTGGGAAAGAAGTAGAAATAACAACTTGTCTTCATTTTTTCAACCAACAATTTTTAAATAAGCAAGAAATCTCATTTTTGGTTACTCGCATGGTTAACAAATATCAGCTTTTTATTTTCTGTGGAAGAGATCACAAGAAACGAGAATTAATTAAGGTTCTAGACCCCGATGAAAAGTATGGCGTGAAAAGTCTTATTCCTATGTTAGGGAGAAGAGTTCTTGATTGGCAATTAGATGCTTTGAGAAAATCACCTTGGGTTGATGAAATTTATCTTCTGGGATTATCTGAAGATATGGCTAAGTTTGATTTTCCCGTGCATTATGTTCCAGTACCTACAGTATCTAACCTTGCAGAGAAACTTTATGCTGGATTACAATATATTAGAAAACAAGGAAAGGACGATACTGTTATATCGGTTTCATCTTCTGATACTCCAGGTATGACTGTAGAATCTGTTAATGAATTCTATGAGAAAGCGGACAAATTCCGAGATTATGACTTTGTTCAATCAGCTGTGTCAGATGAAATTACTGCTAAAACCTTCCCAACTCACCAAAGGGTGGTGGCTAGGTTCAAAGACCATCATGTTTATCCTGGAGAAATGTTCTTGATGAGTGAAAAAGGAATCGTTGAGGGTAAAGAGCTTATAGCAGAAATTTCAGGAAGTCGAACCAATATCAAGAAAAAAGAACGGAACAAAAAGGCTAGTCCTCTAAAACCTGTTCTTAAACTTATATTGAGAACTCCCTCAATTTGGTTTGATATAATTAAATTTTTGTTTGGCCAACTAACTCTTGATGGTGGAGCTCGAATTTTAGGCAGAGCATGTAAAAGAATGACTGTAAAAGCAATAGTTATTGATGATGCAGGTTTTGGTATGGACATGGATCTTCCTGAAGACTATGAACTATTAAAACGATATATGAGCAAAATCAAGAATATTCCCTATACTGAAGGAATAGGATAGTTTTTCTTCATCTTCTTCTTTCACTGTAAATGTTATATAGAACTTCGAAAAGAATAAAATGAGTTAGATGAAGTATCATGTTTTTCTACTTGCTGGAAGAGATTCTGAACGACGAGAAATTATGAAGGTATTGGATCCTAAGAAGAAATTCAAATCCAAGGTTCTTCTTCCTATTTATGATAAAACTGTTCTTGAGTGGGTTGTCGAAGAATATCATAAATCGCCTTATGTTGAGAAAATCTGCATTGTAGGTTTAACAGAAGAAGATATACAATTAAAAGTTCCAGTGGAATACATTCCTGTAGATCCATATGCTCCTCTCTCTCAGAAGTATGTTGCAGGTCTGGAGTATCTAGAAAAAAATAACTTGTATACAGATAAGATTATTTTTAGTAGTTCAGATTGTCCTGGCGTAAAAGTTGAAACATTAAACTATTTCATCGAGGAAATAGAAAATAAAGATGGCTTTGATTTTATCCTTTCAGTTATTCCTCTTGAAACAGTAGAGGAGTCATTTCCTGATTCAAAGAGAGGAGTAGCAAGGCTAAAAGATATGAATCTTACTCAAGGTGAACTCGCCCTTTTCAGTCCATATGCTATCCGAAAACATGTTAAGACAGTAGATAACATAACCTCTCTTCGAAAGAAAAGAAGTGTCTGGCCATTAATATGGTATCTTGCTCGACGTCCCTTTGCTTGGTCTAAACTCTTTAAAATTGCAATAGGTAGAGGGACATTGAAGGATGCTATCACGGCGTTCTCTAGAGCATTTAAGTTAAAAGCTGATGTCGTAATCATCGAAGATGCTGGATTAAGTCTTGACATGGACTTACCTGAAGATTATGACAAGTTGAAAAATTACGTTAAGAAAGTCAAGGTTCAGAAATAGTTAATTAGGTGATATAATGGATAAATTACCAATTTTCCTTCTAGCTGGAAGAGATAAAGAAAGAAGAGAAATTATGAAAGTTCTTGACCCAGAGATGAAGTATAAATCCAAATGCCAGTTAGAAATGTTGGGAAAACCGGTTATACAATGGGTTATTGATGAGCTTCAAAAATCGGAATATGTAGAACAAATATACATCATTGGATTGAGTGAAGAAGATCTCAACCTTAAAGGTGATTTGGAGTATATCAGCGTTGATTACGACGCAGAGGTTTTTGATAAAATCAAGACAGGATTTGAGTATCTAAAATCGATAGGTAAGTTCAACGAAATGGTGGTGATGTGCGGATCTGATATTCCAGCTGTTACAGTAGAGAGTATTGACTATTTTTTGAAAGAAGCAATTGAAAAACAACATATTGATTTTCTATGGGGTCTTGTTCCTATCGAACTTGCAGAAGCTGAATTTGGAGATGATCATGGTCGAGCTGTAGGCAGATTGAAGGATTATAATCTCTTCCCTGGTGATATTTTTGCACTTAACTACAATGCAATTCAAGTGGGCGAAAAGGCTATCAGGGAATTTTCTGATACTCGTCGAGATAGATCGTTTCTGAAAATTCTTTGGCTTTTGGCTCGAAAACCGAGAACTTGGAGATATTTAATTAAGTTTCTATTAAAAATTGGTTCAACAAAAGATGGGATTAAACTTTTCCAGAAAGCTTTCAAATGCAAAGTTGATATTGTAATAGCTAAAGAACTTGGTTTTGGTTATGATATGGATTTACTAGTTGATTATGAAAGATTGAAGAAATATGTGTCTAAAACAAAAAATATTCCTCTTGACACTTAACTTTCGACTATTTCTTTCTCAACTGCAATTTTTTGTTTTGGTTTGATAAACGAGAATATTCCAAGTATTACTGCGAGTAGAAGAGCATATTTGCACATTATACTAGGAATAGCCATACCAAATGCTGAATCTATCCAAACCATAAGATACATTGGTGTTAGAAATGATAGATAACCAATCAAAATCAATATACCAAGCTTATTTTCTACTTCATCTTTTCTGAAAATCAGATGAGCTAGAGTAAATAGTATACTATAAACTAGAATACCCATGTAAAAGATTCCATAAACTGTTGAGATGTTAAATGAGTAAATTGCATAAAGAGGATTACAATCAGTAAGGACAACAGAACCTGGAACACTGAGATAGTAAATAGACAATCCTAATGCTGCTGCAAACCCTAACCAATAATCAGGAAACTTCCATCCTACGATTCTAGTACATAAGAAATAACCAGTTGGAGGTAAAAAAGTAATAATGACGTAAGCAATTCTTCCAGTAATGTTCGCTCCCACTCCAATACAAATTAGGAATTCAGATAGCTGATATAGTTGTAATAGTGCTAACAAACCTACAATAGACCAGAAGAATGGATGTTTTCTGTTGAAGATAATAACTACCGCTAGAATGACTAATTCTATACAGAAGAATATCAAAGATAATGTTCCCGGTTGCACAGCACTCTCTTTTTCGTAGCTTATAAAACAGTTTTGGCTGCTTAAGTAATTAATGACCTTTTCTCATGCAACAGTTTTAATAGGTAATTACTTCCAAATGTGTTGGTGTAATATTTGACTAAGAAATATCCTGTTTTCCTAATGTCTGGAAGAGACAGAAATATAAGAAGAGAAATCATGCTGAAATTGGATCCTGAGGAGAAATACAAAGGAAAATGCCTTCTACCTCTTCTTGGTAAACCTGTGGTACAATGGGTAGTTGATGAGCTTGTTCAATCCAAATATATTGAAGGAATTTATTCTCTGGGAGTTTCTAGAGAAGACATTGATTTTGGTGATAAAGTAGAATATGTTCCCGTAGACTTTTTTGCAGACTTAAGTGAGAAATGGTTAGCGGGATACGAATATCTCAAAGCTCAAGGTAAGGAATTCGATGATTATGTTATTTGTCAGGCAGATACACCGGGTATGACAATAGAGAAGATAGAAGAATTCTTTGAGAAGTTAACCAAGATGGAAGGGTATGATTTTATTCAATCTCTTGTACCCTATGAACTATCCAAGAAATGGTTTCCTGATGCAGGTAGAGTTACAGGTAATTTTAGAGACCATCATATTTTCCCTGGTGAGATGCTAACTTTCAGTGCTTATGCAATTACTGAGGGGAAGAAAATCATTGATGATATTAGTCGTCTTAGAAGAAAAAGATCTTTTTGGGCAGTAGCTTGGTATGTTTTCAGAAATCCTAGAACTTGGAGTAAAATGTTAAAAATCGTTTTCAAAATTGCAAAATTAGACGATGCCATTAGAGTCCTAGAAATAGCTTTCAATATGAAGATGGGCTATATCTTTATTGATGATCTAGGGTTTGGGTTAGATATGGATGTTCCTCAGAATTATGAACAACTCGAAGAATACATGATGAAAACAAAACTTGCAGGAAAGAAAATCAATAAAAATGAGTTGTGACTTGATAATCTTTTTCTCTGCTTTACATACATAATCTTCTTTTATAGGAAAATCTATATGTACAGATACTATGAATATAAGAAGCAAATTTTTGACTTTAATAGTAATGGGGGTTTTAGTGAGTTCAATATTATTTTCAGACTTATCTAAAGCTGTAATTGTTTCTGATCAACTAGCTCTTGTACAAGAAAGCTATGTAGATGGGAAAATATTATACACAAATAACACACATTCCGATGTATTGTATGCTTATTCTAAAATAACAGTTGAAAAGATATTTACTCCAACTGATATACCTGACAAAATGGTTCTGATTGACCATTCATTGGAAACAGTTGGTAACCAATTAACACCTTTAACATTCTATATGAATCAGAATAAAATGGATTTAACTTACTTAGTCTTTTATGACAACAGAACAACAGTAGGTTTAGCAAGAATGGAATTTGGTAATACAACACATTCAGTAGAAGTAAATGCTATGCAGGGTAATACACTTGCTGGTTTCTTAAATGTCAGCAATATTGTTATTACTTATGGAAATGGCACTAGTTTTGTTTTTGGTGACTACTCAGCTGTTGATCCAGAATTTGATGAACTCGAGGAATTAATTATTGGTTTTCTTATAATTGGCTTAGGACTAGGAGTTGGAGAATATGCTTGGACGCCTTTTGGAATATCACCTTTAGCAAATGTAAATGATGATGTTCACTATTCTACTGGTCTTGGAAAAGTGATAGACAAACCAGCAGTAATTAC